>NZ_JBEYFP010001237.1:0-1385 GCF_040634455.1 Kitasatospora sp. NPDC007106 | reverse complement strand
GCCGGCCTCGCGCGTCCAGACCTCGCCGCCGACCTCGCTGCAGCCCATCACCGCGGCTGGCCGTCCGACCGCCCCGCTCAGCCGGGGTGGACGGGGCAGGCGACCGGGCGGAAGGTCTTCCGCGGCCCGCTGACCGGACGCAGTTCGGCCTGCCAGCGGTCGTCGATCACCCCGCGGCTGAGCCGCAGCAGCTGGTTGGCCCCCTCGGCCAGCCTGCCCCGGTAGTCGTCGACCGCGGACCCGTCCTCGGCCACCGCCAGGGCGACGCCCTCGACGAAGCAGATCGGGCAGCCCTCGGTCAGCCGCACCGAGGTGCTCACCGGCTCGTCCGCGATGCCCTGGACGAGCACCGTGCCGAACGGTGCCACCGCCAGGACCAGGAGTCTCGGACCGTCCGCCCGCTCCGCCGCCGCCAGGATCTCCCCCCGCAACTCCGCGGGGGCGGCGACTCTGACCCGGCCGAGCACCGCGACGGCGAGCGCGACCTGCAGCAGGGCCAGCGCCAGCACCGCGAAGACGACCGGCACCAGCCAGCCCGCGCCCGGCCCGAGCCCCCGCCACAGCGCGATCCCGCCCACGACCACGATCAGCGCCATGCTGCCCGCGTTGGGGCCGCGCCGGAAGGTCGTCCGCCCGAGCAGCAGCACCAGCGCCACCGCGAGGGTGATGTCCAGAAAGGTTCCCATGCCCGCCCCTCACCGCCGGTTCCGCCGACCGGTCACCCGTATCGTTTCCCCCGGCACGGCCTTCGAGACGGGAGCAGGGGCATGAGTGTGCAGGTCCGACGGGACGGCGGGGCGGGGCGGATCGTCCTGGACCGGCCGAGGGCGCTGAACGCGCTGACCCACGGGATGCTCCTGGAGGTCCGCGACACCCTGCTGGCCTGGGCCGACGACGACGCCGTGCGCACCGTGGTGCTCACCGGGGCCGGGGAGCGAGGGTTGTGCGCGGGCGCCGACATCCGGGAGCTGCACGACGACGCGCTGGCCGGCGGGGCCGGCGCCCGGGTGTTCTTCGCCGACGAGTACCGGCTGAACCACCTGATCTCCCGCTACCCCAAGCCGTACGTCGCCGTGATGGACGGCATCACCATGGGCGGCGGCGTCGGCCTCTCCGGGCACGGCTCCGTCCGGGTCGTCACCGAGCGGTCGAACGTCGCCATGCCGGAGACCCGGATCGGCCTGATGCCGGACGTCGGCGGCAGCCGGCTGCTCGCCCTCGCCCCCGGCGGGCTCGGCACCCACCTGGCGCTCACCTCCGGCTCGATGGGCCCCGGCGACGCGCTGCTGTGCGGCTTCGCCGACCACTTCGTGCCCGTCGCCGCGCTGGAGTCGTTCACCGCCGCGCTCGCCGGCACCGACCCGGCCGAGGCGCTCGCCGCGCAC
>NZ_JBEYFP010001236.1:0-1387 GCF_040634455.1 Kitasatospora sp. NPDC007106 | reverse complement strand
CGGACCTCTGGACGGACCTGGGCCTGATGGTCACCGCGGCCGCCCGTCCCCCCGTCCCGGCCGACCTCCGGCCGGGTTTCGAGGCTGCACTCCGCGAGGCCGAACGGGCAGCCGTGCGCGGCTTCCTCGCGGCCGGCACCCCCGCGGCCGGCTGCGCCGAACTGGCGCTGGCCTGCGTCGCCCTGGCCGGTCATCACACCGCCGAGGTGCTGTGGCGGTTCCTCGACCCCGAGGAGCCCTGCCTCGTGCTGGTCTGCCCCGAGTGCGAGACCGACACCGAGTTCCCGGAGTTCCTCGTGGACCCGGTGCGGCCGCCCTTCGAGGCCCCGGCGCAGCCGGGCCCAGACCGGGAGCGGCCCGGCCCCGACCTGGTCCGCGAGGGCGAGCACCCCTGGGGCGAGGTCGCCGACGCCCTGCGGGAGGACGCACTGGGCGAAGGGTGGGAGCCCTTCCTGCGGGTGGCGCGCGCGGTCGCCGCGGCGGGCGTGCCGCGGGGAACGCCGGGGCAGGACGTGCTGTGCCTGGTCGCCGCCATGGTCGCGGTCAAGGGCACGCCGGGGTGGGCCGGAGCCCGATGGGCCAGGACGCTGATGCTGCTGACCGGCCACGTCCGCTGCCCCGACTGCGAGCAGACCTGGACGGTCGCCGACTGCCTGGCGCCGCACCCCGACGGGGCGCGCCCGCAGAACCACGGCCGCCAGGCGTGGCCACCCACCGAGGGCGAGGGCGAGGGCGGGGACGAGGCCGGGGACGAGGCCGCGCACGGCGGCCGGGCGGCAGACCCCCGCCGAACGACCGCCGGACGAACCGGACTCCGGCGCGACGGGGATCGCCTGCTCGCGTCCGACGGCACACTCCGCGGCCGCGCCGAGGCGTTCGCCTCTCCCGAGCCCGGCGCACGTGCCGGAGTCAACGCCCTGGCGGTCGTGGTGCGGCCCGGCCTGCCGACGCTGGTCGCCGGCGGCGGGGACAGCGGCGTGCTCTGCCTCTGGGACCCGGCCGACGGCCGGCTGCGCCACGGCCCGCTCCCCGGTCACCCGGACCCTGTCCGCTCGCTGACGGTCCTTCCGCTGCCCGACGGTGACGTCCTCCTGGCGAGCGGCGGGGACGCCGGGACGGTCGGCGTCCGGAACACGGCCACCGGGCAGTCGGTCCGAGAACCGGTCGGCAACTGGCTCGGGGCGGTGATCGGAATGTGCGCCGCGGCCCTGCCGGACGGCCGGACGCTGCTCGTCACGGCGACCGACCGGGGCGCGGTACGGCTGCGTGATCCGCTGACGGGCGACCCCCTCGGACGTCTCAACCCCCGGGGCCGCCGGACCACTTCGATCGCCGCCGTCCCGATCGCCGCCGACCACACGCTGATCGGGGCCGCGGACGCCCAGGG
>NZ_JBEYFP010001235.1:0-1387 GCF_040634455.1 Kitasatospora sp. NPDC007106 | reverse complement strand
CCGGCCGCTTCGCGCACACCCCCCTCGACGCCGAGCGGCTCCGGGTCGCGGTACCACTGCTGCGCCTCGGCGAGGGAGCGGGTCTCCACGGTCTGCTGGATCCGGGGGCGGGGGAGAGGTCTCATGTCCGTCGACAACCGGCCACCCGCCTGGCCCAGACCCGAAGCTGCCCGCCGGTCCATCGGGATCGCCCATGGCAAGGGCGGGGAGATCGCCTCGAACCGGCGCGACGAGCAGGAGATGTTCATGCTGTGCCTGTGCATCCTCCAGTCCGCCTGGTCTACGTGAACACCCTCATGCTTCAGGACATCCTCGGCGAACCGGAGTGGGCCGGACTCCTCACGCCTGCCGATCGGCGTGGCCTGACCCCGCTGTTCTGGTCGCACGTGCGTCCGTACGGGGAGGCCAACCTCGACATGGACACCCGCCTCGACCTTGCTGCGGTCAAGCTTCCGGGGCACCGAGTTGAGACGGATGCCGCCGACCAACAGTCATCTGAACCTGCGTGAATTGTGATGAGGTCGGAAGGAGGGGTGGGAGGGAGAAGCAAGCCAGATGGTCCACCTCCCTCCCGTCGACGTCATGTCGCTACACTCGCACTGCCTTGTGAGGCGCCTTCCTCGGAATGCGGCATGAGGACGTCCCGCCCGCGCGCATGGTCCATCTCGCGCCATTCCGGCCGCAGGCCGGCCAGATTCGTGGTGAGGAAGTACGCGGTGCCGCAGGCGAGCAGCACCGGCACGAGTCCGGCGGCGGTCACCGCCGCCCCGGCGAGCAGCCCGCCGAGAGGGATGCCGGCGCAGGACAGCGAGTCGCCGAGGGCGTTGACCCGGCCCAGCATCCGGCGCGGCACCCGCTCGACGAGGACGGCCCCCAGCACCGGGTTGACGAAGCCGGCGCCGAATCCACTGACCGCGAAGACGGCCAGTACCACCCCCGGCGGGGCGTCGAAGGCGAGGACCAGGAACCTCGGCGCCCCGGCCAGCAGGAACCCGGCGAGAACCACCAGCCGCCGCCGCAGCCGGTGCGCGACCACCGCGGCGATCAGGCTCCCGCCGACCGCCGCGGCCCCCATCACGCTGCCCATCAGGCCGATCGCGGTCGGCCCGTTGCCGGACTCCTTGGCCCAGACGGGTACGAGCACCGAGGTGATCGCCGCGTCCAGCAGGTTGGTGATGCCGCACATGACGATGACGGTGAGCAGCAGCGGCTCGCCGCGCAGGAAGGTGAAGCCTTCGCCGAACCGCCGCCAGTAGCCGGGTCCCGTTTCCCCGGCCTGGGAGGGGGCTTCCTCGACCGCGTGCCCCATGCCTCGAGGCAGTGCGAGTTTGATGATCACCGATCCGAGGGCGAAGCAGCCCGCGTTGACGGCGAGGCCGGTGAGGGG
>NZ_JBEYFP010001234.1:0-1388 GCF_040634455.1 Kitasatospora sp. NPDC007106 | reverse complement strand
TCCCGACCGCCCTGCGGGGGAGAAAACCCCCTGCGCGGCCGGGCGGCCGGCTGACAGGGTGGGCCGGTGACCGAACTGCGCCAGATCCGCGCCGACTTCGACGAGCGAGCTGCCTGCCACGAGGACCGGATGATCGAGTATTGCCGCCACGTACAGCGCCACCGGGACGGTGGCCTCGTAGATGCTGTTCTGGTGGGTCACGGCCCCGAGCACGTCCCGGAGAGCGGACTGCCTGGCCGCCGGGTCGGGGGCGGTCAGGCGTGTCAGCGCCGCGGGCAGGGACTCGCCCGTTCCGCATGCCGTGGCCAGCGACGCCCAGTCCGTGTTCTCCAGCAGCGTCTGACAGGTAGGGAGCTCGGCAGGGCGGGGATGGCCGGTCTGGCTGCGGTTGTGGGTCACAGGCGCAGGTTATTGCGCGATCGAGCCACCGCCGTGCCCGGGTGTCCGGTGTGGCGGAGGACCTACGTGCGCAGTCGAGCGACGCCAGCGCGGACGGTCATTCGGCTTTCGAGCGACGTGATCCGGTAGCCATGGTGCTGCCCGGACAGTGCCGGCTCGCCGCCGGGGGACTGTATTCGCCGGGTCGGGACCATCCCGGAACGCGCCGTCGCCCTCCTGCGGAATGCCCTGACGGTGCGTCAGGAGGAACCGTCGCGGGTTGCAGCCGGAGGACCGCAGCGGGGCGCGGCCCGTCCCGTCCGTCCGGTTCGGTGAGATCCGGCTCCCGGCCGACGGGCCGGGGCCGGCGGTCACTTCCGGTCGTTCGGCTCCGCATCCCGGTCGTTGGGCTCCTCATCCCGGACGGTCGGCGCGGACGACGGTACCGGGGGCGCCGGCGGGACAGCCGGGACGGCCGGGTGGGGCGGAGGTGCCGCCGCGGCTGGCCCGGTGGCGGTCGATTCGAGGCTGAGCCCGATGGCGCCGGTCAGCAGGGCCACGCCCAGCACGATGAACATCCATGCCTGGTTCCCGCGGCCGGCCACCAGCTCGGCGCACTCCACCGCGCTCGACGTGACGATCGGCCCGGAGCTGGGAGTGAAGCCGGACCCGCAGCCGTCCCCCACCCTCACCGCGCCGTACACCACGCCCGCCACCACCAGGAAGCCGCCCGCACACACGAGCGCCCTCACCACACGCTGAAGCACCGTCAGCCCCTCCCCACATGCCGGCAAGGCGCCCAGCGTAGAGCGAAGGGAGACCGTGCGTGGCCGATTGCCGAGCACCGGCCGTGTGGTCCGTCGACGGCCACCCCCACCACGGCGACGACTACTGCCGTCCGGCCGACCGCGTGCCGCACCGATGGACCGGGCGAGGTCCTTGCCGGGCGCGGGGACGGCCGCGGCGGCACGGCGCCGAACCCGGCGACTTCGTCACCGGGTTCGGCGCCG
>NZ_JBEYFP010001233.1:0-1388 GCF_040634455.1 Kitasatospora sp. NPDC007106 | reverse complement strand
GAGCTCAACCGGCGGGCGCCGCACTGGCCGAGCGGGACGACCGGGGCGCCGCTCACCGCCGCGAGGCGGGCGAGACCGGTGCGGAAGGCACCGGGTTCGGCGTCGCGCGGGTCGCGGCGCTTCTGCAGGCCGCCCTCGCCGTAGATCAGTACGACCCGGCCGTCCGCGAGCGCCTCGGCGGCGAGGTCCAGGGCGGCGGCGGCCCGGGCCGTCCCGCGGTGCACGGGGATGTGCCCGCCGCCGCGCAGCAGCCGGCCGAGCAGCGGGACGCGCCACAGCCCGGCCGTGGCCATCACCACCGGCTCGGTGCCCAGCCGGTGCAGGGCGGCCAGCACCACGCCGGGGTCGGCGAGCGAGCTGTGGTTGGCGGCGACGATGCTGCCCGGGGCGACCGGACCGGTTGTCTCGGAGCTGACGGACAGACGGCCGAGAACGGGTACCAGGGCGCTGGCGGTCCGGCTGAGCATGGTGTTCCTTCGCTGCCTTCGGCGGGTGGTGCCGCCATCGTCGCGGAGCGTCGCCACGGGCCGCCTGAGTAGTGGTACTCAACCGGGCCCGGGTACGGTCCGCGGCGGCAGAGCCGGGGTCAGGCCCGGTCGCGCCCGGCGCGGCTGCCCCACTCGCCGATGCCCAGTCCGAGGAGGACCATCAGCGGCCCGGGCCACCACACCGGTGTCAGCAGGCCGAGCGTGCAGCCGACGGCCGTCACCACCGCGCCCACCGCCCACAGCCGCGGGGAGGCCACCCGGCCGCGGAACCAACGCGGAGCGCGGCCGCGCGCCAGCGCCGGCACCGCCTGGATGAACACCACCAGCCACACCGCCACCACGCATGCCACCCGGAACGTACTCACCGGACCATCCCCTCGTCACCGCCCGGCGCCTGCCGAGGAGCGGATCGTCCCACACCGCCCGCCGGCGCCCCGCTCAGGGGGCGGCGAACAGACCGGGGAACGCCGGGGCCAGCCACGGCTTCCGGCCCCAGGCGAGCACCTTGCCGCGGGCGAGGGCGGTGGTGGCGGTGTACCGGCCGAGGGCGATGAGGAAGAAGGCCACCGGCTCGGTCATGATCGTGCAGTCGGGCCGGCGCGGCGGACGGTCGCTCACCACGGCCGCCCCGTCCGTGAAGGTCACCGCGAACCCGTCCCCGCCGCGGACCCGCAGCCGGTAGCAGGCGTGGTGTCCGGCCGCCGAACGGGGATCGACCACCCGCGGCATGGCCGTCCGCAGGAACGGCATCGTCAGCTCGACCCGCTGCCGGTCGATCGGGTGCGGCCGCCCGAGCGCGACGGCGATGTCGTACAGGTGGCCGAGCATGTGGGTCAGCAGGTAGGAGCCGAGGGTGTCCAGGTCCATCGGGCCGAGCGGGGTCAGCACCGGGTCGGTGCC
>NZ_JBEYFP010001232.1:0-1389 GCF_040634455.1 Kitasatospora sp. NPDC007106 | reverse complement strand
CCGACCACGAGGGCTACGAGGGCTACGAGGGCTACGAGAAGGCCGCGCGGCCCGAGGACATCACCCGTCTGTTCGTCGAGCGCTCCAACGCCGGCGACGCCGCCGGGGTCGCCGCGCTGTACACGGAGGATGCCGTGCTGGCCTATCCTCCGGGGTCGTTCACGGTTGGCCGGGAGGCGATCCGGGCACTCTGGGAGAGGGTGCTGGCGAACCGCCCGTACTTCGAGCCGGAGGCGCCGCTGCCGACCCTGGTCAGCGGGGACGTCGCCCTGACCTCGACCCTGCCGCGGGACGGCGCCGGGGCGCGCGCCCAGGTGGTGCGCCGCCAGCCCGACGGGAGCTGGCTGCGCGTCCTCGACCAGCCGGAGTTCGTCGACCCGGCCGGCTGAGCGGCCGCCGCGGCGGTCTGTTCCGGTGATCGGCCGCGACCCTCTGTCAGAAGTGTTGACCGTCCGTCACAGTAGTGCTCTGATCGGCGCAACACTCCCGGGAGGATGCACATGGACCTGAAGGACACCTGGTGGGCCTGGGCGCTGGCGCTCATCGGACTCGTCGTACTGGCGATTCTCGGTTCGACGAGCTGACCCGCCGGACCGGCGCCGAGCGGGGCGGCGCCGGCCCCTGACCGCACCCGCCGGACCGATCCGGGCCGGCGGGAGGGCAGCGTCGCTCCCCGGAATGTCCGGTTCGCGCGCCTATGTTGGGTCGGGTGACCAGTACTCCCGCCCCGACCGGGCGGCCCGTGCACGAGGAACGGCCCCACGCCGGACGGACGGACTACGCCGGTGCGGTGTACGGCTCGCTGCTCGCCGCGTCCGTCGTCGCGACCGCCGGCACGGCCGGGGACTTCCCGCGGCTGCAACTGATCGGACTGCTGCTGGTCACCGGCGTGGTCTTCTGGGCGGCCCACGTCTACGCACAGGTCGCCGGCGAGCGGATCGTCGGCAAGGCCATCGACCGCCGGGAGCTGCGGAGGGTGGCCGGGCACGAGTGGTCCATCGCGGAGGCCGCCGTACTGCCGGCCGTGGCGGTGGCGGTCAGCCCGCTGCTCGGCCTCGACCTCGCCGGAACGGCCTGGCTCGCGCTCGCGGTAGCGGTGGCGCAGCAGGTCACCTGGGCGACCCTCGGCGCCGTCCGGGCCGGCGCGTCCCGCCGGATGGCCGTCGGCGAGGGCGTGGCCAACCTGCTGCTCGGCCTGATCATCGTCGCGGCCAAGGCCGCCCTCGGGCACTGAACCCGGGCACTGGACCCGGGCACTGGACCCGGGCGGGAGCCCCGCGCGGTCCGCGCGGTCCGCGGGGAGCCGGGGCGTCATCCCGCGGACTCGCGCGGCGGGAAGGCGATCTCCCGCAGCCGCCGCCAGTCCAGCGGCGGCCGCGCGCTCGGCAC
>NZ_JBEYFP010001231.1:0-1389 GCF_040634455.1 Kitasatospora sp. NPDC007106 | reverse complement strand
GCCCGCCGCACCCTGGCCCGGCGGCGCGCCCCGGCCGTCCGGCCGGCTCTGAAGGCCCCGGCGGTGCCCCGGCCGTGAAGGCCCCGGCCGGTCAGGACACCGCGCGAAGCCCGTGGCCGGCCTTCTCCACCGCGGCCTGCAGCTCGTCGCGGTTCATCGCCGAGCGGTGCGGGATGCCGAGCTCCGTGGCCCGCTTGTAGAGCTCGGGCTTGGTCAGCTTCGACAGGTCCTCCGCCGCCTTCGACGAACCGACCCGCTTCTTCTCCGGCGCCGCACCGCCGCGGTCCGCCGCCGACGAGGTGCTCTTCTTGCCGCCCGCGGCCTTCGGCGTCCGCCCGGCCTTCGCCTGCGGGGCGGACCCGGTCGCCTCCGCGGCCCCGCCCGAGCCGCGCTTCGCGGACCCGCCGCGGGCGTCGTCCAGGCTCCGCCGCAGGACGTCCATCAGGTCCACGACGTTGGTGGCCTCGGCCGGCGGGCCCTCGGAGAGCACCGTCTCCCGGCCGGCCTGCTTGTCCTCGATGAGGTGGCGGACCTGCTCCTCGAAGGTGTCCCGGTACTCCTCCGGGTCCCAGTCGACGGCCAGCGTGTCGATCAGCTGCTCCGCCGTCCGCAGCTCGGCGCCGCTGAACTCCTCCCGGCCGTCCGGCAGGTCGTCGATCTCCCGGCGCGGGTCCCGCACCTCGTCGGCGAAGTGCATGGTGTGGAGTTCCAGCAGGCCGTTCTCCGAGCGGACGGCCGTCAGGTACTCCTTGCCGCGCATGGAGAACATCGCCAGCCCGGCCCGGTTCGACCGCTCCAGGGCCTTGGTCAGCAGGGCGTAGACCTTGCCGTACTCCTTGCCCTTCGGGCCCAGGTAGTACGTCTTGTCGAAGTAGATCGGCTCGATCTCGCCGAGGTCGACGAAGCCGGAGACGTCGATCGTCCGCGACCGGCCGGGCGAGATCTGCTCCAGTTCCTCCGGCTCCACGACGACGTACTCGCCGTCGCCGACCTCGTAGCCCTTCACGATGTCGCCGAAGGCGACCTCCTCGCCGGTGCGTTCGTTGACCCGGCGGTTGCGCACCCGGTCCGAGGTGCCGCGTTCGAGCTGGTGGAAGCGGACGGTGTGGTTGTCCGTCGCCGTGTACAGCGCCACCGGCACGGTCACGAGGCCGAACGTCAGGACACCCGTCCACACTGGCCTGGCCATCGCCGCTCCTCTCAGCGAGCGCCGCGCACCCCTCCCGGACGGGTTCGCCGGCCGCGTCCTGCGGCGGTCTCGGACGGTCGCCCGCCCGGCGGCGCACGGGTTCACACCGGCTTCCAGGGTACGGACGGAAGGCCCTCGCGGCTCGGCGGCAACGGCCCCGACCAGTGTCTTTCGCGGCCGGGGAAGGGATCCGGCCCGTC
>NZ_JBEYFP010001230.1:0-1393 GCF_040634455.1 Kitasatospora sp. NPDC007106 | reverse complement strand
TTCAGCCGCATGTAGTTGAAAGCTGAACGATCTGGAGAGTGAGCGCCATGCAGTTCGGGATCTTCACCGTGGGTGACGTCACCGAGGACCCGACCCGCGACGGGGAACCGCCCCGTCCACACCCTCCCGGAGGACCCTGATGACCGACCTCGCCCCGCCCGTGGACCCGATCGTGCCGTTCCTGGAGCCGGTCTTCGACCTGCACCGCGGCGGCAAGCTGGAGACCCGCTCGACCGTGCCGCTGCGCGGCGCCGACGACCTGTCGCTCGCCTACACCCCCGGGGTCGCCCGGGTCTGCACCGCCATCGCCGAACACCCGGAGCTGGCCCACGAGTTCACCTGGGCGGCGAACACCGTCGCGGTGGTCAGCGACGGCACCGCCGTGCTCGGCCTCGGCGACATCGGCCCGGCCGCGGCCCTGCCGGTGATGGAGGGCAAGGCCCTGCTGTTCAAGGAGTTCGCCGGCGTGGACGCGGTGCCGATCTGCCTCGGCACCACCGACACCGAGGCGCTGATCGCCACCGTGCGGCACCTCGCGCCGAGCTTCGGCGGCATCAACCTGGAGGACATCAGCGCCCCGCGCTGCTTCGAGATCGAGGAGCGCCTGCGCGCCGAACTCGACATCCCGGTCTTCCACGACGACCAGCACGGCACCGCCGTGGTCGCCCTCGCCGCCCTGCGCAACGCCGCCCGGGTGACCGGACGGCCGCTGTCGGAGATGCGCGCCGTGGTCGCGGGTGCGGGCGCCTCCGGCGTCGCCGTCAGCCGGATCCTGCTCGCCGCCGGGATCGGGGACATCGCGGTCGGCGACAGCAAGGGCCTGCTGCACCCCGGCCGGACCGACCTCAACCCGGTGAAGGCCGCACTCGCCGCCGACAGCAACCGGGCCGGCCACCGGGGTTCGATCGAGGGGGCGCTGCGCGGCGCCGACGTGTTCATCGGGCTCTCCGGGGCGACGGTCGCCGAGTCGGCGGTGGCCGCGATGGCCCCGGACGCGGTCGTCTTCGCGCTCTCCAACCCGACGCCGGAGATCGAGCCGTCCGTCGCCCGCCGGTACGCCGCCGTGGTGGCCACCGGCCGCAGCGACCACCCCAACCAGATCAACAACGTGCTCGCCTTCCCCGGGATCTTCCGCGGCGCCCTGGACGTCCGGGCGCGCACCGTCACCGAGGGCATGAAGCTCGCGGCGGCCGCGGCCATCGCCGAGGTGGTGGCCGACGAGCTGTCCGCGGACCGGATCGTCCCCAGCCCCTTCGACCCCCGGGTGGCCCCCGCCGTGGCCTCGGCCGTGGCCGCCGAAGCCCGCTCCGCCGGAGTGGCCCGCCGCTGACCGCCCCACCGGCGGGGCCGGGCACCGAACGGCCCGGGGCCGGACCGCCCGTCGGCGGTCCGG
>NZ_JBEYFP010001229.1:0-1394 GCF_040634455.1 Kitasatospora sp. NPDC007106 | reverse complement strand
TGCCCCAGGAACGCCGCGGTCGCCCCCGGGTCCGTCGGCGCGGTGCGGCTCCCGAGGTCGCGCAGGCCCTGGAGGGCGGCCAGGTACGCGGCGTGCGCCTTCTCCGGGACGCCCCGGTTGAGGCCGAACCGCTCGCTCAGCAGCAGGTTGAGGACGTACAGGTAGAAGTACGGTCCGGTCGGGGTCGGGTTCATCGCGTTGAGCACGACCAGCCCGAGGTCGCGCTCCGGCAGGAAGCCGATGTACGAGGTGAAGCCGTCGATGCCGCCGTTGTGCCAGACCAGCGACGTGCCGTCGCGGAACCGGTTGCGGATCCAGCCCATGCCGTAGCCGGAGGCGGTGACGTCCGGGTCGAACTCCGGCGAGACGGGGACGGGGATGTGCGGCTTCCAGCACTCGGCGAGGTTCTGCGCCGACACCACGCGGCGGCCGTCCACGGAAACGCCGCGGCGCAGCTGCAGACGGACGTAGGCCGCCATGTCGTCGAGCGAGGCGAGGGTGCCGCCGGCCGGGGCGTAGCTGCCGACCGGCCCGTAGGCGAGCGGACGGTTGGCGCCGGTGAGGTCGGGGACGGTGCCGCGCATGAAGTCGGTGACCAGCCCGCGGGGGTCGTCGGCGATCCGGGCGCCGACCATGCCGGCGGGCCCGTATACCCGGTCCCGCATCTCGGTGGCGAAGGCGCCGGTCAGGGCGTCGCCGGTCACGCCGGAGGCGAGCAGCGGGAGGTAGCCGCCGACCGAGTAGACGGTGTTGTTGTAGAGGTAGGCGGTGTTCGGGCGGGCCGCCACCGGCAGGGTGGCCAGGGAGGTGAGCAGCTGAGGGGCCGTCGGGTCGCCCTCGTGGAGGCCGGACAGGGCCGGTGGTTCGTCGATCCCGGTGGCCATGCCCAGCAGGTCGCGGACCTTCAGGGAGTACGTCAGCCGGTCGGTGGGGGCCCGGAACCCCGGCCAGGCGTCGATCGCCCGCTGGTCCCAGGCGAGTTGCCGACGGTCGACGTAGGTCGCGGCGAGCAGCGAGGTCATCGACTTGGTCGTCGAGGCGACCAGGAACCGGGTCGCCGGGGTCACCGGCGCCCGGCTCTCCAGGTCGCGCACCCCGAGCGGCAGGCTCAGCAGCACGCCGTCCCCGTCGACCACGGCCACCGCCGCGCCGACCAGGCCCATGGCGGTGAACTCCTCCCGCACCCGGGCGGCGAAGGCGTCCCAGCCGCCGTCCCGGCCGGCCGCCCGCGCCGCGGACGGCGAACGGGCGCCGAGCCCCACCGCGACACCGCCCGCGACCAGTCCCCGGAGGACGGTCCGGCGTGTCGGACGGGTCGGTGTGAGTGCGTTCGCGGCGGCGAGCTCCAAGGGTCTTCCTCTCCCTGCTGCGGGTGGGAGCGGGCGCCGGGCCGT
>NZ_JBEYFP010001228.1:0-1394 GCF_040634455.1 Kitasatospora sp. NPDC007106 | reverse complement strand
CTGAGACCTGATGCCGAGCCGATTGTGGTGAAGTGGATGATCCTATGCTGTCGAGAAAAGCCTCTAGCGAGTTTCATGGCGGCCCGTACCCCAAACCGACTCAGGTGGTCAGGTAGAGAATACCGAGGCGTTCGGGTGAACTGTGGTTAAGGAACTCGGCAAAATGCCCCCGTAACTTCGGGAGAAGGGGGGCCAGCCCCGGTGAAGAGTCTTGCACTCCGAGCTGGGGGTGGCCGCAGAGACCAGCGAGAAGCGACTGTTTACTAAAAACACAGGTCCGTGCGAAGCCGTAAGGCGATGTATACGGACTGACGCCTGCCCGGTGCTGGAACGTTAAGGGGACCGGTTAGTCCGATTTCGGTCGGGCGAAGCTGAGAACTTAAGCGCCAGTAAACGGCGGTGGTAACTATAACCATCCTAAGGTAGCGAAATTCCTTGTCGGGTAAGTTCCGACCTGCACGAATGGCGTAACGACTTCTCGACTGTCTCAACCACAGGCCCGGTGAAATTGCATTACGAGTAAAGATGCTCGTTTCGCGCAGCAGGACGGAAAGACCCCGGGACCTTTACTATAGCTTGATATTGGTGTTCGGTTCGGCTTGTGTAGGATAGGTGGGAGACTGTGAAGCAGCAACGCCAGTTGTTGTGGAGTCGCCGTTGAAATACCACTCTGGTCGTGCTGGATGTCTAACCTGGGTCCGTGATCCGGATCAGGGACAGTGTCTGGTGGGTAGTTTAACTGGGGCGGTTGCCTCCTAAAGGGTAACGGAGGCGCCCAAAGGTTCCCTCAGCCTGGTTGGCAATCAGGTGTTGAGTGTAAGTGCACAAGGGAGCTTGACTGTGAGACTGACGGGTCGAGCAGGTACGAAAGTAGGGACTAGTGATCCGGCGGTGGCTTGTGGAAGCGCCGTCGCTCAACGGATAAAAGGTACCCCGGGGATAACAGGCTGATCTTCCCCAAGAGTCCATATCGACGGGATGGTTTGGCACCTCGATGTCGGCTCGTCGCATCCTGGGGCTGGAGTAGGTCCCAAGGGTTGGGCTGTTCGCCCATTAAAGCGGTACGCGAGCTGGGTTTAGAACGTCGTGAGACAGTTCGGTCCCTATCCGCTGTGCGCGTAGGAGTGTTGAGAAGGGCTGTCCCTAGTACGAGAGGACCGGGACGGACGAACCTCTGGTGTGCCAGTTGTCCTGCCAAGGGCATGGCTGGTTGGCTACGTTCGGGAGGGATAACCGCTGAAAGCATCTAAGCGGGAAGCCTGCTTCGAGATGAGCACTCCCACCTCCTTGAGAGGGTAAGGCTCCCAGTAGACGACTGGGTTGATAGGCCGGATATGGAAGCCCAGTAATGGGTGGAGTTGACCGGTACTAATAGGCCGAGGGCTTGTCCTCAG
>NZ_JBEYFP010001227.1:0-1396 GCF_040634455.1 Kitasatospora sp. NPDC007106 | reverse complement strand
ACGATCTGCTCCACGTGCAGGCCGAGGCCGCGGACCTGGACGACGCTGTCGCGGCGGCCGAGCACCTGCATCGCCGGGCCGGGCCGGCCGCAGGGGCAGGCGGCCAGGCGGCCGGCGTCGCCGGTGCGGTAGCGCAGCACCGGGTTGAGCATCTCGGGGTTGAGGGTGGTGAAGTCGAGCAGATCGTCGGGGCCGACGTGCACCAGTTGCTCGGGCAGGGTGTGGAAGGTGTCGGCGGGGCACTCGGGGCCGTTGGTGCCGACCACCCAGGTCTCGGTGCTGCCGAACATGCCGTGGCGGCGGGCCCGCGGGGCGACGGCGGCCATGTCCTCGGCGAGCTGCGGCTGCCAGGCCTCGCCGAGCCAGAGCACCTTGCGCAGGTCGGGCAGGGTGATGCCGGCGGCGCGGGCGCGGGCGAACCAGAGGCGCAGCACGCTCGGGGTGCCGCCGATGGCGGTGACCCGGCGGGCGGCGAAGAACGACAGCCAGTCGGGGTACTCGTCGGCGGCGACCGAGCCGACCGCGATGATCTGGCAGCCGGAGAGGTCGGCGAGCGCGGCGGCGAGGAAGTGGGCGCCCCACATCCGGCCGGCGCCCCAGGCGTTGACGAAGACGTCGTCGGGGGTGAGGGGCTGCCAGTGGGCGTGCACGCCCGCCATGTAGAAGCCGGTGGGTGCGTAGCCGATCTTGGGGGCGCCGGTGCTGCCGCCGCTCTGGAAGAGCCAGGTGGCGCCGTGTTCGGCCTTCGGTTCGAGGTGGGCGAGGGCGGTGTTGAGGTCGTCCTTGGCGAGCGGCGGCAGCGCGGCCAGGTCGTCGAGGTGGTGCGGCTCGGCGTGCCCGGTGTAGCGGGCGGCCAGTTCGGGGACGGTCCGCAGCCGTTCGAGGGTGCGCCGGGCGACGTGCAGCCGCGGTTCGGCGGCGTCGGGGGTGAGGGAGAACACGGGTGTCAGCTCGCTTCCGGCTCGGCGGTGGTGGGGGCCTCGCCGCGGTCGGCGAGCCACTTCGCGTGGGCGTCCCGGTAGGCGGTGAAGCGGGCCCGGGTGACGTCCCGCTGGACGGAGCGGTTCGGGTCGTCGAAGTCGGGGGCGATCACGCCGTCCGGTTCCAGCTCGGAGAACCAGTACCGCTCGCCGTCGTGCAGGAAGTCGACGCAGAAGAACGGGATCGGCAGCCGCTCGGCGAACCAGGCGGTGGCGGCGGCGAGCTCGTCCGGGATGTCGGCGAACCGCATGGTGCCGCCGCGGCTGGCGTTGGCGACCGGCGAGCCGTCCTCGGGGATGCGCTTGAGCAGGGCGTACGGCTTGCCGTCGACGACGTAGACCCGGTGGTCGACGGTGCCGTCGCCGAGGTAGGGCTGGACGACGAGGGTGGTGTCGCCGCCCTGGGCGAGGCTGGC
>NZ_JBEYFP010001226.1:0-1398 GCF_040634455.1 Kitasatospora sp. NPDC007106 | reverse complement strand
GGCCACCTTCACCCCGCAAGAGCCGGGCTTCCACCTCTACAGCGTCGACCTGCCCGACGGGGGAGTCTCCGGGCTCGGCATCCCCACCGGGCATAGCCTGGGCAGCGGGCACCGGCCCGCGTCCCGCCGCGGGCGCCCTGAGAGGCGTCCCGATGCCGCGGACCCGGACACCAGGAGGCCCGGGGCCGGGGCACCGGACGCCGAGGGGGCCGCCGACGCCGAAGGGTGAGTGCCGTGAACGCCTCCGACCGCAACGACGACGCACCGGTCGCGACGGACGCCGCCGGCACGCAGGACGCCGACGGCACACCGGGCGCCGCCGAGGGGAACGGCCACCGGGCCGGCAACGGCTCCGGGCCGGCCCCCGGCAGCCCGCCGGAGTTCCGGCCCTACCACCACCCCGCGGCCGGCTGGGGCGCCGCGAAGAGCGTCAGCCGCGTCCTCGTCCGCGAAGGCGCCCTGGTCGACGGCCCGCGCGCGATCCTGCGGATGAACCACGAGAACACCGGCTTCGACTGCCCCGGCTGCGCCTGGCCCGACGACACCAAGGGCCTGCAGCCGGCAGGCGCTGATCCTGCCCTGCCTCGGCCGCACCGAGAAGGACCACCAGCGCGGCGGTGTGCAGAGCACCTCCGTCGAGGACTCGATGAGCATGGTCCACCTGTCCGTCGGCATGAAGCGGCCCGCCTCGCCCCACCTGCTCTCCGAACCCGCGATCATCGCCGGCATCGCCCGCGCCGCCCTCCCCGACAGCGCCACCCCGTGGGAGTGGTACGTCGAGGACTACGACCGGATCCGCGACACCATGGCGAAGGTCCTCGACGGCTTCGAGGACTTCAACCGCCGCGTCCGGCTGCCGCTCGGCTTCCGGATCAGGCAGCCCGCCCGCGAGCTGGTCTTCCTCACCCCGTCCGGCCGCGCCGAGTTCTCCGCCGCGCCGCTGCCCGACGTCGTCCCCGCCCCCGGCACCCTGGCGCTGGGCACCATGCGCTCGCACGACCAGTGGAACACCACCGTCTACTCCGACGACGACCGCTACCGCGGCATCAAGAACCTGCGCACCCTGGTCTTCATGAACGCCGACGACATGCGCGAACGCGGCGTCGGCGAGTTCGACCCGGTCGACATCACCAGCACCGCCCGCGACGGCTCGACCCGTTCGCTGCACGGCTACCTCGCCGTGCCCTACGACATCCCGCGCGGCTGCGCGGCGGGCTACATGCCGGAGATGAACGTGCTCTGCGCGCTCGCCGATTACAGCACCCAGAGCGATCAGCCGATCATGAAGCACCTCAAGGTCACCGTCGAACGCTCGGCGGCTTGACCCGCCCTGCCGCCGGGGTGCTGGGGCGTGCCGTGGAGGTCGCCTCCGTCGAGGGCCTGGTGGCCCTGTCGATC
>NZ_JBEYFP010001225.1:0-1398 GCF_040634455.1 Kitasatospora sp. NPDC007106 | reverse complement strand
GCCGGGCGTTCGCCGCGGGGCCGGCCTGACCTGCACCCCTCGTGGTGCACCCGCGACCTTCGCGGACGCGCCCCGGGCCGGGTTCTCACGGATCGTCATCCGATCACCGCGGGCACGGGGGCAGACAGCGCGCCTACCGCCGGGTACGATCCCGGACACCGTAGTTACCAGTCAGTAGCTTCCGGCCCGGTCCCCGTGCGGCTCGGTCCACCGCGACTGCCCGAAGGAGTTGCCATGCCCGTACTCGACCGCCAGGACGACGTCTTCGTCCTCGACCTCGGCGACGGCGAGAACCGCTTCCACCCCGACTGGGTCGCCACCGTCGACGGCCTGCTGGACGAGGTGGAGAAGGCCGAGGGCCCGCGCGCCCTGGTGACCACGGCCACCGGCAAGTTCTACTCCAACGGCCTCGACCTGGACTGGCTGTTCGCCAACACCGACCGGGCGCTCGAGTACGTGTCCTCCGTCCAGGAACTGCTGGCCCGGATGCTGACCCTGCCCGTGGTCACCGTCGCCGCGCTGCAGGGGCACACCTTCGCGGCCGGGGCGATGTTCTCGCTGGCGCACGACTTCCGGGTGATGCGCGGCGACCGGGGCTACTGGTGCCTGCCCGAGGCCGAGATCAACATCCCCTTCACGGCCGGCATGTCGGCCCTGATCCAGGCCCGTCTCCACCCGGGGACGGCCCACGAGGCGATGGTCACCGCCCGCCGCTACGGCGGCCACGACGCCCTCGCCGCCGGCATCGTCGACCGCACCGCCGACGAGGACTCCCTCCGCCGCACCGCCCTCGACCTCGCCGCCACCCACACCACCAAGGCCGGCCCCACCGTCGGCACCATCAAGACCCGGATGTACGGCCCCGCCCTGGCCGCCCTCCGCGAGAAGGACATCCCCCTCGGCTGACCCGCCCCACCCGGCCGGAACGTGAATACCGGTCGCGGCGACCGCGGACCGGCCGGGAAGCTCGGCCCGTGCACCTGAAACTCGACGGGGTCACCCCGGTACCGCGCATGATGCTGATCAGCGAGTTCCTGCTCCACGCCGACTTCCGGGCCGTACTGGACCGGGCGGTGTTCGTCGCGGCGGGCGACCGGCTCGCCCACGAGGACGGCGACCTCGCGGTGACCCGCCCCTGCGGGGAGCAACGCAGGCACCCGGCCCGGGACAGCCACTGGATCTGCCGCTGAGGCGCCGGGCGCGGCGACCGCGGACCGGCCGGGGAGCTCGGCCCGGAATCCGCCGTTCTCCCGACCCGCCGCCGCGGCACGGCAGCACCGGAAAATCCGTTCAAAAAGTCCGCCCGGCCCGGCCCTGAACGCCCCCTTCGAGGCCCCTCGCGGGGGCGTGAACGGCAGCGGGCGGGCGCGGCGGGGTGCCGCCCCGGCCGGCCCTTCC
>NZ_JBEYFP010001224.1:0-1404 GCF_040634455.1 Kitasatospora sp. NPDC007106 | reverse complement strand
CGATCCGGCCGGCGGGCAGGCCGCCGACCACGGCGACGGCGAGCGGCGCGGTGGCGAGCGCGGTGCGGTGCGCGGCGCGGAGGTCCTCGGTGCCGATCCGCTCGACCGTCTCGGGGCGGCCGCCGACCGGCGAGGCGAGCGGGTGGCCCTCGAACAGCCGCGCCAGGAAGGCGTCCTGGACGGTGTCGGCGGGGTCGGCCGCGGCGGCGGCCAGTTCCTGGAGGACGACCCGGCGTTCGGCGTCGAGGGCGGCCCCGGTGAGTTCGGGGCGCAGCAGGGCCCGGCAGACCAGTTCGGCGACGCGCTCGGCGTCCTGGTCGAGCACCTGGGCGTGGATCACCAGGGAGTCCGGGCCGGTCGCGGCGTTGCAGGTGCCGCCGAGACGTTCGATGTGCTCGCACAGCGGGACGCCGTCCGCGAGCGGGACGGACATCACCAGGTGTTCGAGGAGGTGCGCGGTGCCGGCGGCGGCCGCGGGGTCGTGCCGGGCGCCGTGGCCGAGCGCGACGGCGAGGCTGGTGGTGCGCAGGTGCGGCTGGTGCTCGACCAGGACGGGGACGCCGCCGGTCCAGGGGGTTTCGATCACGGTGCATCCCGTCGTGGGCGTGGGGCGCCGCGCACCGCGGCGCCGCCGGTGGCGGTGCGGGCCGGGGTGCCCGGGCGGCTGTGCGCCCGGGTCACCCCGGCCGGCGACGGCATTACTTGCCGGCGCGGACGTTGACCTTGTCCAGACGCGGACGCAGGCCGACCTTGTGGTTGCGAACCATGGTGTTTTCCTCCTCTCCACACGGGACGGTTGTCGGGACATCCGGGGGATCTCCCGTTCCGCCGCGCTTTCCTGCGGCGGCGAGAGAACATAACCATGACCATCACTCAGGAGTCAATAAACTCAGTCAAGGCGATGGCCGCAGCCTGCCCTACCAGGGCGTGATGACACCCTCAAGGATGGAGTCCTTCACGGCCGCCAGCTGCTCGAAACACTCCTGAGCTGTGGTTTCGTCAACCTCGACCGACGCGTCGACAGCCTCGGCCGGCCCGGACCCCTGCACTTCCCCTGCCATGACTCTCCTTGCGCAAGCCCTCGCGAGCATCGGAGGGCGCCGTCGGCGCACCCGATCGGGTGCGCCTCAGGACCGATACTGACAGAACAACATGACTGTGATAGTCAATTTGACTGTGACTGTGTCAATATCAACGGGGGCAACCACCCCGGGGCTCGTCCTCGGCCACGCCGGGGCCGCCGGGCCGGCCCGCGCGCACGCGGCCGCGCTCGGCCGGCCCTTCCGGCCGACAGCCTCCCGGCAGGAGCTCGTCGAGGCCGTCGCGGCCGCCGCCGGCGCCCCGGCCTTCGTGCTGGCGCCCGAGGCCGAGCTCGACCTCGGCCTCACCGGCGAGCTCGCCGAG
>NZ_JBEYFP010001223.1:0-1405 GCF_040634455.1 Kitasatospora sp. NPDC007106 | reverse complement strand
CGAGCTGGCGGGCCATCAGGACGGCGGCGCGGCCGACCCGTTCGCTGTGGCCGCGGGTGTAGGCGTCCTTGATCTCCACGGCCTGGACGAGGGCGCGGACGGTGGCCCGGTGGGTGGTGGCCTCGCGGTGGCCCTGGGCGAACATCCAGGCGGAGATGGACAGCGGCAGCAGGGCGAGGACGGCGGCGAAAGCGCCGTACGGGCCCTGCCACAGGACGGCGACCATCAGTCCGCCGGCGCCCTGGACGAGGGCGGGCAGCACGACGGCGCCGGTGGCGCGGGCGAGGTCGGCGGGGTGGGCGCCGCGGGCCCGGCGGGCCGCGCAGAGCTGCCGCATCACCCCGACCAGGGCGGCGTTGACCAGGCAGAACACGGCGACGGCGGCCAGTGCGCCGAGGGCGGCGGTCGGGAAGTGCGTGCCGAGCAGCAGGTGCGGTCCGCCGAGCAGGCGGTAGACGGCGGCGGCGGCGAAGGCGGCGACGGCCAGCTGGGCGGCGTTCCACAGCCGGCGGAGCCGGCGGGGGGCCGGGACGTGGGCGGTGAGCGCGCCGGGGACGGCGACCAGTGCGGCGGCGGCGGGCGGCAGCAACAGGACACCGGCGAAGAGCACCGGGAAGAAGCCGCGGCCGGGCAGCGTCCGGGCGGCCTCGCGGGCCTCGCGGGGCGGGCGGCGCAGCAGCCGGCGGCCGAGCCGGGCGCACGGGGTGGGCAGGCCGAGGGCGAGCGACTCGGCGCAGGTGTGCAGGAAGGCGAGCAGGCCGAGGCGGGGCCAGTCGACCGGGCCGCCGAGCGGGCCGTGGACGGGGGCGGCGAGCGGGATCAGGCAGCAGAGGGCGCCGGCCAGTACGGCGGCGGCGTACCGGGCCGCGGTGCCGGTGAGGGCGTCCCCCTCGCATTCGCTGGCGATGTCAGCCTCCCCCGCCGTGCTCGGCCCGTCCGGTCCGCGGGCCAGTGAGGAGAATAGGCCCCGGTTCGCGGGGCGGGGCGCACGATCGCGCAATGACGCTGCCGACACCGGGTCAGCTCACCCGAACGAGTGAAACGATCCAATGGTGGGGATGACTTGAGCCCGGATCACCCGGGGCGCGGCCCTGAGAGCGCTTCCCGAAGGCTTCCTTAAGAGAGGCCCAAGCCTCGCCCAGGACTCTTGACCCGGCCAGTGGTCCAGTCCATTTTGGGGATTGACCCCGTCCGGAAGGGGGCGGCCGCCACCGCGGCCGCAGTTGCCCCACGGCATCGTGCGCGGATGCCGACCGTCCTTGTGCCCGGCGCCGCCCGAACCTCCCGGGCGGCGGTCCCCCCATGCCCCGGAGAGGTCCCCGATGGAACGTGCCCAGCTCCACTCCCCCGCACCCGGCCGGCACCGCCGCCGGCGCGGTGCCGCCGCCGCCGCGGCGATCGCCGC
>NZ_JBEYFP010001222.1:0-1407 GCF_040634455.1 Kitasatospora sp. NPDC007106 | reverse complement strand
AACGGGCAGTGTCTGACGGACCGTCACCCAGAGGCCCGAGGGGGAACCGTGCACGCAGGACTCGACTCCGCGTGCCTGCTGCGCCTGATGGCGCGCACCGACGCCGGGCTCTGGGAGATCCTCTTCCCGCACCTGCCGCTCACCGCCCGCGCCGCATCCGACCTCAACCCGCAGCCGCTGCCCCCGGCCGAACTGCTCGGCGCCGACGCCGCCGTCGCCGTGCACGTGGCGGGCGGGGACGCCCGCGCGGTGCTGCAGGACGCCGACGGGGACTGGTGCCCGATCCCGCCCTACCGGGTGATCCCGTGGCCGAAGAAGTGGCCGCTGCCCTGGCCGTCCGGTGAGCCGTACCCGATCGACCCGCAGTGGGCGGGCCCCGCCGTCCGGGCCACCGCCGGCATGGTCCTGTACTCCTACGCCGAGGGCATCGCCGACAAGGAGCTCCACACCGCCCTGGAGGAGTCCGCCGGGAAGCTGCTCGGCGCCGCGCTGAACGGCGGCTGACGCCGCGACAGCCGCACGCCGCCCCGCGGGCCAGCCGGCCGTACGGCGCCACCGCGGGCCGGTCAGGCGCTCGGGACGCGCCCGGCGGGCTCCCCGCCGGGCTCCGCCTGCCGGCTCAGCTCGGCGAGCTCGCGGCGCAGTTCGCGGACCTCGGCGGTGAGGTCCTGGATCGCCCGGTGGTTGAGGTGGTCCAGCCGGTCCTCCGCCTCGAACCGGGCCACGAACCAGGCCGCGATGTTGGCCGTCACCACACCGAGCAGCGCGATCCCCGACAGCATCAGCGCGACCGCCAGCAGCCGCCCGAGACCGGTGGTCGGCGTCAGGTCTCCGTAGCCCACCGTCGTCATGGTGGTGAACGACCACCAGAGCGCGTCGCCGAGGGTGCGGATGGACGCGTGCGGCGAGCTCCGCTCGATCTCCAGGATCGCCAGCGAACCGAACACCAGCAGCCCCAGCACCACGCCCGCCACGTAGGTCGTCAGCCGCACCTGGGAGGCCATCCGCACCCGCTGGCCCGCCAGCAGCAGCGTCGACACCAGCCGCAGCAGCCGCAGCGGCTGCACCAGCGGCAGCAGCACCGAGGCGAGGTCCAGCGGGCTGCGGCGGACGAACTCCCAGCGGCGCTCCGCCAGCACCAGCCGGGTCGCGTAGTCCAGCGCGAAGACCGCCCACACCGCCCACTCGGCCCAGGCCGCACCCTGCAGCACCCAGCCGGGCGCCCGCGGCGCGAGTACCGGCACCGCGTAGGCGACGGCGAACAGCACGGACAGCGCGATGAGCGGGAGCTGCGTGTGCCGCTCCCAGCGTTCGCGTCGGTTCGTCATGGCCGGCCTCCTCCACGGGCACGAGCTGCGGGGCCCGGGCCGGACCGCCGTGCCGCCCCGCGACACCGCACGGCGCACC
>NZ_JBEYFP010001221.1:0-1407 GCF_040634455.1 Kitasatospora sp. NPDC007106 | reverse complement strand
CGTACCCGCAGCCGGTGCCGGTGCCGGGAATTCGTGAACGACGCTGTCGTGCGGATGCTGGTCGCCGTTCACCCCGCCGGCGCGGCGGGCTCTTCCGGAATTCACCCGGCCGCGCGGTGTCCGCGGGACGATCGGGCCACCGTTGACAGTCGACGGTGGGGATCGATGTAATTCCCGGGAGCGGATCATCGGGTGTTTCGGGCCGGTCCCGGGGGAGGCAGGGGAAACATGGACGGGAATGCGGAGCCGGGTGCTGCCGGGAATTCCGGGATGGCTGCGCTCTTCGAGCGCGACCGGACGTGCCGGTCGCTGGGAATCTCCCTCGACGAGGTGTCGGCGGGGCACGCCAGCATGGGCATGAAGGTGACGGACGACATGGTGAACGGCCACGGCATCGCGCACGGCGGCTTCATTTTCCTGCTCGCCGACGCCGCGTTCTCGTACGCGTGCAACAGCTACGGCCCGGTCACCGTGGCGCAGGCCGCCCAGGTCACCTTCCTCGCTCCGGCGGCGGTCGGCGACGAGTTGGTGGCGGAGGCTGCCGAGCGGTCGCGCTCGGGGCGGCACGGAATCTACGACGTGACCGTCCGGCAATCCACCGGGAAGGTCGTCGCGGAATTCCGCGGGCAGAGCGTCACGCTCTCCGGAAAGCCGCTCGGCGGCTGAGGAGTTCCAAAGGGCGCGACGCCCCCGCCCGGCGGGTCGGGTCTCAGTCCTTGGGGCGCTCGTCGACGACCTGGCGCAGCTTGCCCGTGCGCGGGTTGGTGACCAGTTCGGAGCGCGGCACCCACTCGATCGTCAGGGGGTGGATCGCGCCGGCCGCGACCTCCTCGGGGTAGGTGGGCCGGGCGGCGTACACGGCGGCGATCAGCCGCTCGGTGAGGTCGGCGGGCGGCTGCCCGGTGCAGCCGAGGCGCAGGACGATGCCGTCCCGGCCGTCCCAGCGGCGCTGCACCATCTGCATGCCGGCGATGTGCCGTTCGGGGTCGGCGGCGACGAGGACGGCGCGGACGTCCTCGCTCGGCATGGAGACGATGCCGACCCGGCCGCCCTCCTCGGAGCGGCCGAGCAGGCGGAAGCGGCGGCAGTCGGCGTCGAGCCATTCGGCGCGGTCGCCGGCCGGGTAGCGCAGGATCGGCATCAGGGTGCGGAAGAGGTTGGTGACGACGACGCGTCCCGGCACACCGGGGGTGGTGATCGGCTCGCCGGTCGTGCTGTCGACGATCTCCACCAGCGTGCGGTTCGGGAAGGCCTCGTGCACCCGGACGTCGTCGCCGGGGACGGGCGAGGCGACCAGGCCGGCGTCCACCGAGGCGTAACCGACCGAGGAGATCGCCGCCTTGGGGAAGGCCCGGGCGAGCAGCGGCCGCAGATCGGTGAAGAGCAGGTCGCCGCCGAACAGCAGCA
>NZ_JBEYFP010001220.1:0-1411 GCF_040634455.1 Kitasatospora sp. NPDC007106 | reverse complement strand
CCGGCCGCCGGGTGCCCCGCCGCCCGGGCCGCCGCCCGGTCCGCTCGGCGGGAGAGCGACACCGCACCGGCGAGCCGTTCGACGGACGCGGGCACGTCCCAATCCTCCTGGCGCAACGAGGCGAGCGTGGTCGCCGGGACGACCACCAGGTCCGGCGCGCCGGTCTCGAGGGCGCGGGCCAGCAGGGTCCAGGCCGCGTCCCAGCGCGACCGCTCGGGACGGCGGCGGACGGCGTCCACCACGGCGTCGAGCGCGGCCTGCCGCAGATCGCCCCGCTCGGGCAGCACGGCCGAGGCCGGATCGGCGAGCAGCGACTCCGGGTCCGGCAGGTCCATCCGGTCCAGGGCAGCCAGGAGTTCCAGGCCGGGGCCGTCCCCGACGGCGCCCCGGACGAGCAGCGAGAGCACCTCCCGCGAGGAGCCGGCCGCGGTGGCGAAGGCGAGCAGACGCAGCGTCATGTCCCAGCTCCGCGGCGAGGGCCACGCCCCGCCGCGCCGGGTCTCGTTGCCGGGCAGCCGGTGCACCAGCGCGGGACGGGCCGAGAGCAGACCGCACACCGCGCGGCGGGCGAGCTCCACCGCCTCCGGCAGCCGACCGGGATCGAGCCGGGGCAGGGTGGTGCGCGGCCAGACACCGCCGAGGCCGCGCACCACCACCTCGTGGTCGTGCGTCCAGGCCAGGTGGACGAACCGGTTCGCCAGCGGCGGGCTCAGCTCCCAGCCGTCGGCGGCCGAGGAACGCGGATTGGCGGCGGCCACGATCCGCACCCCGGGCGGGAGCTGCAGGGCGCCGATGCGCCGCTCCAGCACCAGGCGCAGCAGCGCGGCCTGGACGGCGGGCGGCGCCGTCGACAGCTCGTCCAGGAACAGCAGGCCGCGGCCGGCCCGGACCAGCCGCACCGCCCAGTCCGGCGGGGCCATCGGCACGCCCTGCTCGGCCGGATCGTCGCCCAGCACGGGCAGTCCGGAGAAGTCGGACGGCTCGTGCACGCTGGCGATCACGGTGGTCAGCGGGAGGTCGAGCGCGGTGGCGAGCTCGGTCAGCGCCGCGGTCTTGCCGATTCCCGGCTCGCCCCACAGCAGGACGGGCAGGTCGGCGGCCACGGTCAGGGTCAGCGCCTCCAGTTGGGCGTTCGGGCGGGGCTCGGTGCTGGTCCTGCCGAGCAGGGCGAGCAGCTCGCCGGCGACGTCGAGCCGGGATCGCTCGGCGGTCCCGGCGTCGGCGGCGGTGGGGGCGAACGGTGTGCGTGCAGGCATGGGTGATCACCTCAAGGGGTTGCGGGACAGGGGTTCGGGTGCTGCGGCCGGGGTGCAGCTTTCGGGTGCAAGGCCCCGGATGCGGGACGGGTCGACCGGCGTCGGGTCAGCGAGCCCGGCCCCGGCGCGGGCGGCCGGCGGTGCGGCGGGCGGGG
>NZ_JBEYFP010001219.1:0-1415 GCF_040634455.1 Kitasatospora sp. NPDC007106 | reverse complement strand
GCCACGGGGGCGGCCGGTGCGACCGGAGCCCCGGGCGGCCCGACGGAGGCACGTTCCCGGGCCCTGGAATGCCGCAACCCCGGCCCGATCGACGCGGAAATGACAGAGCATCAGCCGTGTGCGGCATCCGACCGGCTGCCATCCGCAGCAAGCCGCCCCCGGGCCCGAGGCCTCACCAGCAGCCGCCCGAGCCGCAGCCGGAACGGTCCCGGCAGCGGCACGCAGCCGCACGCCTCCCGTCGGAAGCCGGCCCACGGCACTGGTCCGGAACAGGGGGCCGGACCCGACCATGCATGGCCCGGAGGGCGTGCGCCGATGCGGCCCGAGGCCCGACGGGAGGCGTGCGGAGCGCAGGCCTGCCGCCGCTCGACGAACCACTCCCGGCAACCGTCACGGACCCGGCGACGCCGGGCGACGCCCGGACACTCCCCGGCTCACCGACCGGGCCACGTCAGCCGACGCGGCGCCCGGATCGAGCTCCCCGCCCCCCCTTCCGCCCCCACCCCGCCTGGCCGCCGCAGCACTGGGCCGGCGGGGCATCTGCGCCCCGCGCCGCCGCCCGGAAGGAGCCCCCGCGCAGGTGGCAGCCACACCACGGTTCAGAGCGGCGCGCCGCACGGCCCCCGCGGGCCGTCACGGGCTTGCCCCGGATACTCCGATTCCGTACTATCCGAAACCGTGAAGTCTGAATCCGTTCCATCCGGGCGTTCGGCCCTGCTCGCCCTGCAGCGCGCGACCCACGCCACCCTGCAACTGATCGCCGCCGAACTCGTCGACCTGGACCTGACCGCCTCCGAGACCAACGCCCTGGCGAACCTCGCCGACGGCCGGGGCAGAACCGTGTCCCAGCTGGGCGCCGCCGCCGGCACCCGCCCCACGACGCTGACCGGCGTGCTCGACCGGTTGGAGCGGCGCGGTTACATCACCCGCGGCACACGGGCCGGCGACCGCCGCTCGGTTCTCATCGAGCTCACCGAGTCCGGGCAGGCGGCGGCCGCCCTGATCCGGCAGACGCTGGCCGATCTCGAAAACCGCGCCCTGGGCGGCCTGCCGGCCGAGTCGATCGCCGGTTTCCACGCCATGCTGGACGCGTTGATCGCGGAGGGCTCGTGACCGCGACCGGCCCCGGTACAGGCGCGGAATCCTCCCCGTTCACCCAGTTGATGGACGAGGTGATGGCCACCGCCGACCGGTTCGGGCACCGCCAGCACGTCCATCTGACCTGGCTGGCCGTCCGGCGACACGGAACCGCTGCAGCGGTGGACCTGATCGGCGACGGCATCCGGCGCACCGCCCGCTACGCGGGCGTCCCCCAGAAGTACCGCCTGGACGCTGGTCAGCAGCCAGCAGGTGCCGAACCTGCCCTGGTCCACGTCCTGCCAGCTCATCGCCTCGGTCGAGCCGGAGACCCGCTG
>NZ_JBEYFP010001218.1:0-1415 GCF_040634455.1 Kitasatospora sp. NPDC007106 | reverse complement strand
GCGGGCGCGCCGGGCGCCGGGACGCCGTCCGGCGGTACCCCGCCGCGGCAGGGTGGCCCCGTGCCCCGTACGGGCACCGGTGGTGACGGGCCGTCGACCGCCCGTCCGGCGACCGTCCCCGGTCAGTCCACGGGCCGCCCGGAGCACGGCGACCGTCCGAACGGCCTCGGCCCCCGGCCAGGTGCGGACCGCCCCGGCGCGGACCGTCCGTCCGCCACCCCGCGGCCCGACGCCGACCGCCCCTCGCGCCCGGATCCCCGGACGGCAGACCCCCGGACGGCAGACCCCCGCAGTGCGGACCCGCGCGACCCGGGTCCGCGGCCTTCCACCGACCGCCCGACCGGTGCCGCGCCGCGCCCGGACACCGACCGTCCGGACCACGGCAGGCCGGAGGACCACGGCAAGGGCTCCGAGCAGCCCGAGCCCGAGGACCACGGCAAGCCCGAGGACGGCAAGCCCGAGGACGGCAAGTCCGAGACCGGCAAGCCCGAGGACCACACCGGGGCCGACCAGCAGCACGACCGCGACCCGGCACAGGACGCGGACTCCCGTGCCGACCAGGACTCCCATGCCGACCAGGACGGCCGTCCCGATGCGGACACGCCGCCGCACGAGCGCCCGCTCTCCGACAGCCGTCCGTACGACACCCCCGGCGGCCTGGCCCGGGTCGAGGAGCACCACCAGCAGGAGCTGGAGCGGCGCATCCCGCGGAACCCGGACGGCACCCCGCAGCGCCACCCCGACCCGTACGGGGACTGGCCGGGAGCGGTGAACGGCGACGGGCACCGCGAGCCCGGCCGCGACAACAACTGCCTGGACGTGGCGCTCTCCAGCGCCGACACGTACAGCGGCAACCCGACGGCCGCGGCGGCCCGCACCGACGACGGCAGCCCGGACGGCGAGCGGGGCGGCCGGGACCGCGCAGAGCGCCAACTCGGTGCGCCCTTCCGGGACCTGGGCAACGGCGACCGGGCGTTCCACCGCCTGGAGGACACCCTCCGGCAGTCCGGGCACGGCTCCCAGGCGGTGATCGTCACCCAGGACGCGCACGGTCGCGCCCACGCCTGGAACGTGGTCAACCACAACGGCAAGATCGTCTACCTCGACAACCAGACCGGCGCCCGCAGCGACAAGCCGCTCCACAACGGCGACCACGGCGTCTTCGCCATCCCGCTGGACTCCGACCGCCGCCCGATCCCGTCCGACCACCACGGAGACGGCGCCGACCACCGTTCCGGCGCGGCCGACCGCCCGGACCACACCAAGGATCCGTCCAAGGACCGGGACAGGGACCGCGACACCGGCGACGCCCGCAAGAACCCCGGTGACCCCGCCGACCGCCCCGGCGACTCCGACCGCCGTCCCGCCGACCCCGCCGACCGCCCCGGCGACTCCGACCGCCGTCCCGCCGACCC
>NZ_JBEYFP010001217.1:0-1416 GCF_040634455.1 Kitasatospora sp. NPDC007106 | reverse complement strand
CCGGAATTCTATATATGTTTTGTGTTTATTGGTGTTCAGTGGTGTGCTATACCGTACCGGGGGCGGGGGCGGCGAGCTGGGCCTGGTGGTGGTCGACGGGCCCGGGCACGCCGGCGCCGATGCCCTCGACGGCGAACAGCCCGGCGTACGGTGCCAGCGCCGCGCGGAGCGGACCGGCGACCTGCCGGGCCACCGGGTGCGCCCCGAGCAGGCCCACGGTCTCCGCGGCCTGGGCCAGCATCGGCAGCCACTCGCTGTCCCGCGGCGCGGCGGGCAGTGCCGGTGCGACGGCGGCGAGCCGCCGGGCGGCCTCCTCGGTCCGGCCGAACTGGGCGGCGAGCAGGGCGAGTGCGACCTTGGGCCAGACGCCCGGCTCGCGCTCCAGCGGCGGCGAACCCTCGATCAGCCGGGCCAGCCCCTCGGTGTCGCCCTCCGCGGCGAGCAGGCACCAGTGCTGGGTGGCGGCCAGCATCGCGGCGTTCGCGCTGCCCGCCCGGCGGCCGACCGCCCCGGTCTCGGCCAGTTCGCGGCGGCAGTCCTCGCGGCGGCCCTCCAGCAGGGCCCGGGCGCCGCGCCACAGCGGCGCGTACCAGCCGTACAGCGGGCGGCGCAGCACCCGGGCGAGGGCGTCGAAGGCGCTGATCTCGGCGTTCCCGGCGGCCAGGTCCCCGGTCTCCCACAGGGCGACCAGGCGCAGTCGCCGGCCGAGCAGTTCGAGGACGGGGTCGTCGGCGGTGCGGGCGAGGGCGACGATCTCCCCGGCCCAGTCCAGTCGGGCCCGGCAGTGGTCCGGTCCCGACCGGGCGTCGCAGAGCGCGGCCAGGGCCGACCCGAGCGCGGCGGGGTCGCCCGTGCTCCGCGCCAGCCGGACGGCCTCCTCGGCCAGCTCCGCCCGGTACCCGTCGGTCTCGACCAGCGCCGCGGCCACCGAGAGGCGCGCCGTCACCTCGGCGATCAGCACCGCACGCCGGCCGGCGTCGGGGCCGCCCGGCAGGCGCTCGCCGGGACGGGCGGGCGCTGCGGGCCCGGGGGCCGGGGCGGCGAGGGCGGTGCGGGCCTCGGTGAGGAGAGCGAGTTGCTCGCGGTCGAGGAGCGCGACCTCGAAGCCGACCGGGCCGGTGCCGAGGCCGAGGGCGGCGCGGGCGAGCAGGTCGGGGCGGCCGGCGGTGCGGGCGAGGGCGGCGGCCTGCAGGTGGGCGGTGCGGGCGGCGGCGCTCTCTCCGGCGCCGAGCAGGGCGGCGCCGAGCGCGAGGCGGAGCTCGACGGGGTCGGTGTCCGGGTCGGCCTCGGCGCTGCGCCGGTACCAGTGGGCGGCGTCCTCGAAGGCGAGCAGGGCGGCGGCCCGGTCGCCGGCCCGGCGAGCCTCGGCGGCGGCCGGGCGGCGGTGTTCGGGGCCGGCGAGCAGCAGGTGGCGGG
>NZ_JBEYFP010001216.1:0-1423 GCF_040634455.1 Kitasatospora sp. NPDC007106 | reverse complement strand
CGAACAGTGCCGTGGCGGTCAGCGAGGCGGCGACGGCGGAGAGCCGGACGGTGCCGGGCAGTTCCGCCCCGTGCTTGCCCGTGACGGCGCCGAGCTCCAAGGCGTATCTGGTCGGCGGCGGGATCGCCGCCCTGGCAGCAGCAGCCTTTCTGATCCGGGACGGCGGCGTCCCCGGTGAGAACATCCGCATCCTGGAGCAGATGCCCCTCGCCGGCGGCTCGCTCGACGGGCGGAAGGCGCCGGACGGGGCGTACGTGACCCGCGGCGGGCGGATGCTGGAGGACGAGGCGTACACGTGCCTGTGGAACCTCCTGGAATCGATCCCGACCCTGGACGATCCGAACGTCTCCGTCCGTCAGGAGGTCGCCGACTTCAACCGGGCGGTGCCGACGGACGCCAGAGCCCGGCTGATCGACCGCGACCACCGGATCGTCGACGCGTCGCGGCTCGGCCTCGACGCCCGCGACCGGCTGGAACTGGCCCGCCTGCTGGTCACACCCGAGTCGGCGATCGGCGCCCGGCGGATCGACGAGTTCTTCTCCGAACACTTCTTCGCCACCAACTTCTGGGCGATGTGGCGGACGACCTTCGCCTTCCAGAACTGGCACAGCGCAATCGAGCTCAAGCGCTACTTCCTGCGCTTCCTCCAGGAGTTCCCGCGCATCCACACCCTGGCGGGCGTCCGTCGCACCCGGTTCAACCAGTACGACTCCGTCGTGCGGCCGCTCACCAAGTGGCTGCTGGAGCGCGGCGTGCGGATCGAGCAGGGCGTGACCGTCACCGACGTCGACTTCACCGAGAGGGACGGCATCCGCCGCGCCGGGCGCCTCCACCTGCGGCGGGCGAGCGGCCCGGAGACCGTCGAGCTCGCCGAGCTGGACCTGGCGTTCATCACGCTCGGTTCGATGACCGCCGACGCCTCCTTCGGCGGGGACGACACCGTCCCGGAGCTCGTCCGCGACAAGCGCGACGGCAGCTGGACGCTGTGGGAGACGCTGGCCCTGAAGGCGCCCGACTTCGGCCGGCCGTCGGTCTTCAACGGCAGCGTCGCCGAGGCCGCCTGGGAGTCGTTCACCCTCACCATGCGCAGCCCCGCCCTGCTCAAGCGGATCGAGGAATACAGCGGCAACGCCCCGGGCACCGGTGCGCTGATGACCTTCAAGGACTCGCCGTGGCTGATGTCGATCGTCGTCCCCCGCCAGCCGCACTTCGACGGCCAGCCCGAGGGCGTGTTCACCCTGTGGGGGTACGGCCTGTTCATGGACGCTCCCGGTGACTTCACCGGCAAGCCCATGGCCGCATGCACCGGGCGGGAGATCCTCACCGAACTGCTCGGCCAGCTGGGCTTCGACGACATCGCGGAGGAGGTGCGCGCCTCCACCACCATCACCTCCGTGATGATGCCCTACATCACCAGCCAGTT
>NZ_JBEYFP010001215.1:0-1428 GCF_040634455.1 Kitasatospora sp. NPDC007106 | reverse complement strand
GGCCGCCGCGGCGGCCGGCCCCGGGGAGGCGTCTGCCCGCGCGGCGCGCCGCCACACGGGGGAGTCGGGCCGGATCGGACGGGCCGTCAGTCCTTGCGGGCCACGTAGTAGACGTTGAGCGGGTCGCCCTCGACCGACCGCACCTCGACCTCGCCGAATCCGGCCTCGGCGAGCATCCGGCGGGCCGTCTGCTCGCCCCACACGGTGCCGAGTCCGGCGCCGCCGGTGCTGAGCGAGGTGGTCATGCAGTAGAAGACGGAGAAGCAGTAGAGCGCCGGGCCGAAGGGGTGCCCGACGTTCTCCTCCAGCCGGCTGGACGCGGCGATGTCGCCCATCAGGAAGGTGCCGCCGGGGCGCAGCGCGGCGGCGATCGCGGCGAGGGTGGCCGCCGGTTCGGCGAGGTCGTGGATGACGTCGAAGGCGGTGATCAGGTCGTACGTGCCGGCGATCCCGGTGGAGTCGCCGACGGCGAGGGTCACGTTGGCCAGGCCGCGGCGTTCGGCCTGGGAGCGGCCGACCGCGATGCCCTCCTCCGACTGGTCGAGGCCGTGGAATCGGCTCTCGGGGAAGGCCGCGGCGAGGACCACGGGCGCGTGGCCCTGGCCGGTTCCGACGTCGAGCGCGTCGATGCCGGCCCGCAGCCGGTCCGTCAGGCCGGGGACGAGGGGCACGATGGTGTCCACCAGGGCCAGGTCGTAGACCCGGGCGCTCTCCTCGGCCTGCAGCGCCTGGAAGCGGGGGTAGGCGGAGTAGGGGACACCGCCGCCGTGCCGGAACGCGCCGACGACCTGCTGTTCGACCTCGCCCATCAGTCCGACGTACTGCATGATGCCGGCCAGGTTGTCGGGGCCGGCGGCCGCGATCAGCGAGGCGGCGTGTTCGGGCGGCAGCCGGTAGGTGCCGTCGGCCGGGTCGTACTCGACGATGCCGCCGACGACCATGCCGCCGAGCCATTCGCGGACGTAGCGCTCGTCGAGCGCGGTGCGGGCGGCCAGGTCGGGGCTGGTGGCGGGCGGGGAGCCGGCCATGGCGTCGAACAGGCCGGCCTGGTGGCCGACGCTGGTCATCAGGGCGAGGGCGGCGCCGTTGAGGACGTCGACCATCCGGCCGGCGAAGGCCTCGGCCTTCATGGGGTCGAGCTCCCCGCTGCCGTTCTCCGGACTGCCGTTCTCCGGGCTGGCCATCGGGCACCTCCTGCTACCGGGGCGGCGGGGCCGAGCGGTGCCGCACCTCCAACGTACGCTCGGCCGGCTCCGGCGGCCCTCCGTCCGGGACCGGCCGTCCTGCCCCGGCGGGCCTTGACTGCGGCGAAACCGCCGCCGTACGGTCGGACCGGTTCGATCGGAAACATTTCCGAAACTTTTCGACCCATGCCCCCATGGCGCCAAGTTGCGGGTTAGCGGGTGGAGGAAAGGGTGAGGATAGGAG
>NZ_JBEYFP010001214.1:0-1428 GCF_040634455.1 Kitasatospora sp. NPDC007106 | reverse complement strand
GGGCGCCGGCGCGGGGGAGGCCGTCGCGGGGGAGAGGTAGGCGCCCAGCGCCCCGAGGTCGCCCGCCGAGACCGGCACCATGGCCAGGCCGGCCAGCAGCCCCTCGGCGGGGAAGAGCCCGCTCCAGTGGCGCGAGCAGACCGCGCACTCGCGGGCGTGCCGGGCGATCCGCTTGCGCCACAGCGCGCTCGGCACGCCGTCCCAGCGGGCGGTCAGCTCGAAGAGCGGCCCGCACCGGTCGGCCACCGCCAGCGCCCGGACGACCACCCGGGCGGTCTCCAGCTGGCCCTTCATCCGCTGCACCCGCACCGCGGCGTGCTGCGGCGGCAGCTCCAGCGCACCGGCCAGCTCGGCGCGGGTCAGCTCGCCGGCCGCCTCCAGCCACCACAGGGCGAGCAGCTCGCGGTCCGCCTCGTCGAGCCAGCGGGTCGCCTCGGCGACCTCGCGGCGCTGCCCGGAGAGGCCGAGCCGGACGATGGTGAGGTCCACGAAGTCCGCGCCCGGGTCGGCGACGTCGTAGGCGTCGCCGAGGCCGTCACCCGCGTAGGCGGTCTGCATGCGCTCGTGGTGCCGGCGGCGGATCTGGTTCATCGCGATCGCGACCAGCCAGGAGCGGAACCCGGCCGGGTCGCGCAGGCCGTGCAGGCCGTCCATGGCCCGCAGCAGGGTCTCCTGGACGACGTCGTCGGTGTCGGAGTGCCCGCCGAGCGCCCGGCCGACGATGTTGTAGAGCAGAGGCAGGTGCCCGCTGATCAGTTCGTCCGTGGCGTACTGGTCGCCGGCCCGGGCCTGCACGACCAGCAGTGCTGCGCGGTCACTGTCCATGGCGTGGTCCACCTTCTCGGTCGGGCCGTGGTGCGGCCCCGTGCTGTGCTGCTGCTGTCGTACTGGGAGATCGTCCGCCGCGCTCCGGATAACGGAAAATCGCACCGGATTTCCGTTCGGCCCTCCGGACGCCCGTGCGGAGGGACAGTAGCCCACCGCCCGCAGGGCCCGGCAGCCCCTCCGCCGGGCCTCCGCCGGGCCGGGACCGGGCCTTCGCCGGGCCGGGGCCGGGCCGCCACGGCCCGCCGAAAACTCGCTCGCGCGGAGGAGGGGGTCTCGGCCACCCTGGCGCGATGGTGGATTCCCTGGTGAGTACGGCTGCGGCAGGTGCCGCGGCGGGTCTGGGCGTGGCGATGCCCCTCGGCGCAGTCGGCGTGCTGCTGCTGCAGGAGGGCGGCCGCGGCCTGCGCCAGGGAGCCGCCGCCGCGACCGCGGTGGCGCTGGTGGACTTCGTGTACGCCGCGGTCGCGGTGCTCGTCGGCCCGCGGCTGGTCGGACTGATCGGCGGCGGCGAGGCCTGGGTACGGGCGGTGGCCGCCGCGGTGCTGGCCGCGATCGCCGTCCGCGGGCTGCTCTCGCTGCGCGGCGGCGGAGCCACCGGGG
>NZ_JBEYFP010001213.1:0-1428 GCF_040634455.1 Kitasatospora sp. NPDC007106 | reverse complement strand
GTCGTCTCCGCGGACCACGGACCCGGCCGCCGCACCCTGCTGATCCGGGCCGGCGCCGGCGCCGCGGCGCTCGCCGTCCTGGTCACCGCCGCCGTCCTGGTGACCGGCGGCGACGACGGCGAGAAGTCCGGCGGGGGCGGCTCGGACTCCGCCGCGGCCCGCACCTACACCGTCGCCCACGCCAAGGCCTGGGCCGCCAAGCCCGCCGCGGGCGCCCCGGCCTCCGCCGACGACACCCTCGCCGGCTCCTGGATCACCGCCGACGCGGTGGTCCGCGCCGACGGCACCGGCGTGCAGGCCTACGCCCTCGCCGACGGCAAGCCCACCTGGTCCGTCACCGCCCCCAGCCAGGGCGCCGCCCCGTGCGGCCTCTCCCCGACGGTCAACACCGCCGGCCTCGGCGGCGTGCTCTTCCGGACCGGCGGCGACCCCAAGAGCCCCTGCACCGTCCTCGCCGCCGTCGACACCAAGACCGGCAAGACCGCCTGGACGAAGAACCTCTCCGACACCAAGGACGGCTACGACGCCAAGGTCTCCGTCCTCGACGACAAGGTCGTCGCGGTCGGCGAGGACAAGGCCTCCGCCTGGGCCGCCGCGGACGGCAAGGACCTCTGGCAGTACACCGGCCAGGGCAAGTTCTGCAGCCTCTCCGGCGGCGCGAGCGGCGCCACCGTCGTGCTGCACAGCAGCTGCGCCGACAGCACCCCCACCGACCAGGCGGTCGCCCTCAACGCGGCCGACGGCAAGGTGAAGTGGTGGCGCGGGCTGAACAACAAGCCCAAGACCGTCACCGTGCTCTCCGCCGAACCCGCCGTCGTCGCCACCACCGGCGAGAAGCCCGCCGACGACCGGATCTTCGCCTGGGGCACCGCCGGCGACCCCGCCGCCGAGATCCCGGTCACCGGCGACGCCGGCCGCCTCGACGTCGGCCGCGGCACCTTCGACACCGCGCCGACCGTCTTCTTCCACCAGAACACCATGGTCGCCGCCCTCGGCCCGGCCGACGGCGTCGGCCCGGCCACCTCGGTCACCGCCTACGACCTCGCCACCGGCAAGCCCACCTGGACGACCGCCGTCGCGGAGAAGCGCAAGTCCCGCGCGGTCGGCCTGGACGGTGGGGGCCTTCTGCTCGCCGTCGACGAGCGCCTCGACCAGCCCGCCCACATCAGCCGCTTCGCCCTCGCGGGCGGCCAGGAGACCCAGGGCGGCGCCTTCCCGCTGGGCACCGGCTCGCTGCTCACGGCCGGCCGGCTGCTCTCCGCCGACGGCAAGGTCGTCGTGCTCCCCGAGCACTCGGCCAACTTCGGCAGTGCCACCGCCTTCCAGGCCAAGGGCTGACGCACCTCACGCCACCGGCCAGCCCGTCCCCCGATCGGGCCGGCCGGCGGCGTGGGTGCACGGGGACGGGTCTCCGTCCCCGGTCTGCGG
>NZ_JBEYFP010001212.1:0-1430 GCF_040634455.1 Kitasatospora sp. NPDC007106 | reverse complement strand
CCAGCGGGCAGGTGCGCGGACCGCGCCCGGACATGCGCCGCAGCTCGGGCCCCGGGAAACCCTGCGGCACGGCGGCCTCGCAGTCGACGACCGGAGCCGTCCCGGCGCTGATGGACCTTCGGTGCAGGCATCGGGATGCGGGCGAACTGCGCCGGTCCTCCTGGTCGCCTGGTCGCGGCCCTTCCGGCTACTCGCGCGACCACTCGGTCTCGGCCTGGGGTTCACCGACCGAGTGGCGCCCCTCCCATACCTGGACCGTGATCGCCCGGGGGCCGGGAGCGGGGCTGGAGAGCGTGCGGACGAACACGTCCCGCAGGTGGTTCGCCGCCTGCTGGGGCGGCCCGTCGTATTCCAGGGGGTTCGGCATGGGAGCGCCGTCCTGCTGGACCCAGCGGCCGTCGTCGTCCTGCGTCCGGAGAATCCACCGGTAGTACCTCATCCTGGCCTCCCGCGACGACGGGCCGTGTCAGAACACGACCGTAGGTGCCCGACAGGCCGCCGGCGACCGCAAGGCTCCACCAGTGCCGCAGGCGCAGCCGGTGGTCGCACCCGGGCACCTCGCCGACACACCGGGCAGGTGGCGGCGGCACACGCCGAAAGGGGAACGGGAAACGCCCACGGGCATCGGAGGCCACTGATGTTCGAAGCGGGTGACATCCGGGAACGGCGCGGCCACGCCGTGGTGGATGCCGACCGCCACAAGATCGGCGCGCTGGAGTCCTTCCACGGCTACCCCGTGACCGGCCAGCCCTCGTTCGCCACCGCCACGCGCGGGCTGCCCACGCACCACGCGGGCCGGGCCAGGCCGTAGACAGGTCCTGACCCCGATCCCCGGCTCGGCACTCTGCTGGTCTGCGACCGCGTCCATCCCGTGGTCCACCGCCCCGCACGTAGGCGGCCACCCCGCGTGAGGCAGGTCGACGAGGTACTCGCGCGACCAGGCTCGCCACGACAGGCCGCCTACCCCGAGCGCAGGCCGTCCCACTCGCACGCGTCCGGTCGGACAGGCCCCGGCCGGTGCCGCCGTGCCGGCCGAGCAGTCGCACCTGGAGGGCGGCGCCGACCGCGGCCGGCTCTTCCGCTCGCCGGACCCGCCGCATCCGAGGAGGCCGCGCACCGCGTGCGGCGGTTGCCGGTCGGGCGCTCCCGCAGAGGAGCCCTCACCCGGCCCGGACAACGCGGACGGCTGGGAGAACCACGACGACGAGCCGGGCTGCGCCGCGCGCTTGAGGACCCGGTCGGCACCGTGCGGGCGCAGACGGCGGTACTGGGCGCGGCGAGCGAACGCCTGGCTGCGAAGGTAGCAGGCCCGCAGTGCGCCGGTGCGGCGGTGCACCGGTCAGATGTCGCCGCTGGTCGGCCGGTGCCCTGCGGCCTTACCCACCGCCACCGCACCGGCCCGGTCGAGGGCCGCCTTCACCAGCCCGAAC
>NZ_JBEYFP010001211.1:0-1439 GCF_040634455.1 Kitasatospora sp. NPDC007106 | reverse complement strand
GCAGCGCGACGATCGCCACCGTCACCCCGGCGAGCAGGTCCTTGCGCGGTGAGCGCCGCATCGTCGCCCACGTCGTGCGCTCGGGAAGCACCGCCCGCAGCCGGCCACCCAGACGGCTCGCGGACGAAGCGGACGCGCCGCTCATGCCTCTGCCGCCTCTGCCGCCTGTGCCTCCTGCGTCGCGTGCCCGCCGAGCTCGGCCAGCAGGTCCGACTGGACGGTGATCATCGTGGACAGGATCCGCCGTGCCGCCTGCAGTAGCTCCGCCACGTCCGGCGTGCTCAGCGCGTACACCACGGTGTTGCCGTCCCGGGTGGCCGACACCAGCTGGGTGCGGCGCAGCACCGCCAGCTGCTGGGACAGGTTCGAGGGCTCGATCTCGATCTCCGCCAGCAGTTCGCGCACCGGCCGCGGCCCGTCCTGCAGCAGCTCCAGCACCCGGATCCGCACCGGATGGCCGAGCGTGCGGAAGAACTCCGCCTTCGCCTGATACAGCGGGATCGCCATCAGTCCTGCTCCTCCTCGTCCGCCGCGCGGTCCAGCGCGATGCCGTGGTGGGCCGCGATCCGCAGCAGTTGCGTGATCCGCCCCGCGTACGCCTGTGCCTTCTCCTCGTCACCGGCTTCCCGGGCCCGGGCCCGCAGTCGGCGGGCCTCGGCCAGCTGCTCGTGCAGTTCCGCGTCGAACACGCCGCTCATCGCCGCTGTCCCTCCGCCTCGGGCCCCGCGTCCCTGTCGGACCCATCGGTACACAAATGCATCATCTGCGAACATGAAGAATTCTTCAAATTACTACTATCGCAAGCCATGGCCGGAGTCCGGCCGATCCGCCTGTCGATCACCCGTCGTTCCGGCCGGTCGGCTCGGCCGCCGGTGTCCGGTCCTGCCGCATCCGCGTGAGCGGCGCTCCGCTTCCGGGGTGCACCTGCCTTCCGCATGCAGCGGCGGCCGGAGGCGGCGGGCCGGACGACTCACAGTCCGCCCCGACGCCGGTCCCGCCGTCGGGGCGGGCCTGGCGTGGTGCGACCGCAGGGGGCGGCCGGCCCGTGGCCGGGGTCAGGCCTTCTTGACCACGCTCGACTTGAGCTGCATGGCGCCGAAACCCTCGATCCGGCAGTCGATGTCGTGGCCGTCCACGCCGTCGACCAGGCGGATGTTGCGCACCTTGGTCCCGGCCTTGATGCCCGACGGGCTGCCCTTGACCTTCAGCGCCTTCACCACGGTCACCGTGTCGCCGTCGTGCAGCTCGTTGCCGACCGCGTCCCGCACCACCCGCTCGCCGGGGGCCTGCGCGCCGCTGTCGCCGGGGGTCCACTCGTGTCCGCACTCGGGGCACACCACCAGCGCGTCCATGACGTAGGTGTACTCGCCGGAGCACTTCGGGCACGGGGGAAGGTTCTCGCTCATGGGCCCGGGTCCTCCGTCTGTCGCATCTGTCGC
>NZ_JBEYFP010001210.1:0-1442 GCF_040634455.1 Kitasatospora sp. NPDC007106 | reverse complement strand
ACAAAAACAAACACACCCCCCCACACACCCTAAATTCGTGTGTGTCCGGGTTGTACCGGGGGGTCGCCCGGCGCGGGGCGGGGGGGGGGGGGGGCGCCCCCCGGGCGCCCCCCCCCGGCCGCTGCGGCGTCGGCGCCGTCCTCAGCCTGCCGTGGGGGTGGGGGCGACGCCGAGTGCGGTGCCCAGCCGGGCCACGACGGCCGAGTAGTCGGAGTCGCCCTTGAGGAGTGCGGCCTTGGCCTGGGTGACCTTGGCGGCGTCGTTGGCGGTGGCAGCGGTCAGGCAGTCGGTCGCACCCTGCCGCAGGTTCGTGACCGCCGAGGACCACAGCGCCTGGGACTGCGGATCGGGGATGGGGTCGAAGTCCTTGATGATGTTGAGATCGTGGTCGAGGTCGTTGCACGCCGACCGGATCGCCATGTAGTCGGCGGGGGCGGCCGGGGCGATGGCCACGCTGCGCTTGAAGTCGCGGAGGCCGTGGTCGAGGGCCTGCATGCCCTGCTTGTGGCGGCTGTCCGCGAACCACGCGGCGAGCTTGACTTGGGCCTCCGCGGAGAGCGTCGGCGCATCGACAGCGGACGGCGTGCTTGAGACCGACGGCGCGCTCGCCGCTGACGCCGGGCTGCTGGAGGGCGAGCCCTCACTGCATGCGGCAAGCGGGACGACGGTAACGGCGACGATCAGACCGAGCAGAAGTTGGCGCATGAAATCCCCCTCGAACGAAGATCCGAAATCGTATCGCGCCCCTCCGACAGCGCTGATGGGCAGACCGATCGGCCCTCCCGGCATGACCGATCGTCATGATGCGTCGACAGGACGGCTGTCCGTGTGAGCCCGGCGTCCATTCCGATGGCCGTCTTCCACCTCGCGCCGGTGGCGGTCGACGAGGTCGTGCTGCACGGCGAGGCCACGTGCGCGCCCCGCCGGCCGGCCGGCGGCCCGCGGATGTCGCCCCCTGGTCCGCGCGAGCCGTGGGCGGGGCGAGGAAGATCGAGTACCCGGGGCGTGACAATGCCGGCGGGCCGCCCCGGCACTAGACTGGATCGGACCTTCCGACCCCTCGGGGAGGGTGCCATGCCCGCCGTGACCGTGGACAACGTGCTGGACCTGCCGCGTATCGCCGAGCCCGACCCGCAGGTCGCCACGCAGCGGACGGTCACCGCGGTGACCTCCGCGCCCAGCGGGTTCGAGGGCGAGGGCTTCCCGGTGTACCGGGCCTTCGCCGGTGTCCCGATGGAGGCGCTGGATCCGTTCGTCCACATGGACCAGATGGGCCAGGTCGACTACGCACCGGGCGAACCCAAGGGCACGCCCTGGCATCCGCACCGGGGCTTCGAAACCGTCACCTACATGATCGACGGTCTCTTCCAGCACCAGGACTCGCACGGGGGCGGCGGTCTGATCACCGACGGTGCGACGCAGTGGATGACCGCGGGGAGGGG
>NZ_JBEYFP010001209.1:0-1442 GCF_040634455.1 Kitasatospora sp. NPDC007106 | reverse complement strand
CCCAGGTGTCCAGCGCCGCGAGCCGGCCGGGGAAGATCCGCCCGGCCTCGCGGATCAGCAGCGGCGCCAGTTCGGCGCCGTCCGCCCGCAGGCCGGTGATCAGTGCGGGCAGCCACGGCAGCAGCACCGTGTCCGGCAGCTGCCCGAACGCCCGGGAGACCGCCTCGACCACGAAGTCGGCCAGGCCCGGCACCGGCTCCAGCGCCTGCACGAATCCGCTCAGGTAGCGCGGATAGGCGGGCAGCGCCAACGGGTTGGCCAGCAGGTCCGCGCAGCGCTCGCGCAGCTCCGCCCGGGAGAGCCGGCCGAGCTGCAGCTGGGCGGCCCACAGCAGCGCCACCCGGGACGGCTCCTCGGGGTGGGACTGGGCCACCGCCAGCTCCAGCTGCGTCCGGTCGCAGCCCAGTGACAGCGCGAGGCCCTCCATGCCGAACAGGAAGCCCAGCGTCGCGGCGACCTGGCGGACCGTCGCGTCCTCGTCGGTGAACGCCGTCGGCAGCAGGGTGCAGTAGTGCGCGTACCCCGTCCGGACGAAGGACTCGATCCAGCCGGGCAGCGCCGGCTCGCTCGTCCGGTAGTGGGCCAGCAGCCGCCGGACCCGGCGCAGCACCTCCGGTGCGCCGTCCACGCTCCGCTCGGTGGCCAGCACCTCCAGGGCGTGCCGGCCGAGTTCGTCGGCGAGCCGGCGGCTGCCGAGGTAGAGGACGGCGTCCTCGACGGCGCCCAGCACGTCCGCGGTGGTGGCCTGCGGCCCGTAGGCCTTGCGCCGCAGCCGCTGCTCCAGCACCTGTTCGATGCTGACGCCCTCGTAGCCGAGCTCGATCAGGGCGCGCTGGTGGGTGCCGAGGGCCAGGTCCCAGGACTCCTGGAGGGACCGCTCGCCGAACGTGCGCTCACCCATGATCGGCCGTGCGGCGCCGTGCGGCAGCAGGTACCGCAGCCGCCACAGCACGTCGGAGCAGGCGTTCAGCTCCGGCCGGGAGGCGAGGTCCAGCAGCGCCCGCTGCACCCCGCGCTGCTCCAGCCGCAGCCCGAGCGGGGCGAGCCGGTCGTGCACGTCGCGGGCGAGCGGCGGCAGCGCGTCGTAGCCGACCCGGCCGATCCGGTCGCCGCCCATCATGATCTCGACCAGCCGGCGGACGTCGCGCCGGCCCGGCACGGTGTCCTTCTCGATGCAGGTGACCGCGGCGTCCTGGAAGTCGTACGGGGTCGGCCGCGCCCGGTCGCGCATCCCGGCCAGCAGCACCGAGGTCTGGAAGACCGCGATGGCGTCGGCGGTCGAGGCCAGGTAGCCGTTGCGGCGGGCCGCGCGCACGACGTCGACGGACCAGCCGAGCAGTTCGGCCTCGTCCAGGGTGTCGAGCACCGGCGGCCGCTGCAGGAAGCCGGACAGCCGGTCGGAGGGCGCGGGGCCGGCGGTCGGCACGGGCGCCGCGGCGGCC
>NZ_JBEYFP010001208.1:0-1444 GCF_040634455.1 Kitasatospora sp. NPDC007106 | reverse complement strand
GGCGCGCCGGGCGCGGCGGGGCCGGGGGCGACGGGGATCGTGTCCGAGCACGACGTTGTCCACGGAGTCTCCTGTGGGGGCGGAGCCGGGTGGGTGGGACGGCCTGAGGCCGGTGGAACGCTCTGCGGGCCGGACGCCGGTGGGGGCCGGACACCCTTGCGCAAGATTGATGAAACTTGCTGGAAACTTTCTGATCGCTGACCGTAGAGCTCTGATGAGTGCCCGTCAAGGCTCCGGCCCCCTTCACCACCACCCGCCCGGCCGGCCCGCGGCCCCGACCGGGACCATGGGCCGGTGCCCGAAGAACCGACCCCGCCCCCGACCCGGTGGCCGCTCGCACCGCCCGGGGCCACCGACCGGCTGTTCGACCTCTGCGGCGACGGGCTGACCGGCTTCATGCCGCCACCCGTGCCCGATGCGGCCTGGGTGCGCAACGCCATGTACGAACACCGCCAGGGACCCGCCGGCAGACCGCACCACGGCCCGGGCCGCGCCGAACACCCAGGACCCGGCTGGCAGCGGCTGCGCTGGGCCGAACTCGCCCGGCGGACCGGCGATCCCGTCGTGCCCGAGGGGCGGCTGCCCTCCCACCGCTGCTTCCCCTCCGCCGGGAAGCAGGGCACCCGGCCGCCCGCGATCCTCCCGCCCACCGAGGGGAGCCTGGACCGCGAGACCTGGAACCGGCTGATCGGCGTCCTCGCCGCCCACAGCCCGGCAGGCCCCGACACCCCCTGCCGGGCCTACTGCAGCCCACTGGCGCTCCGGGCCGCCGACTTCGAGGACCGGCACGTACGGGCGGGCCGCCTCGGCGACGCCGCGGCGCTGTACGACGCCCCCGAGGTCGACTTCAGCCCGTCCAACCTCTGAGCCGAGGACCGCTCATGGGTCCTGTGCACCGACTACGACCTGCGGGGCACCAAGGCCGCCGGCCCTCCGGCCCCGATCGAGGCACTGCTGGACGACCCCGAGATCGAGGCCGTCCGGCTGCCCTGAGCCCCCGGCCGCCGACGGCCCGGAGAACGGCAACCACCCGGGACGGAAGGTCCGGAGCGGACGGTCACCCCTGGCGGCCGGGCCACCGGGCAGGGCGCCTCAGGCCAGTTATTGAGCTCTTCCGGCACTCGCCCCCCGCCGGCCTGCGGGTCCGTGCGCGATCACGGCCCCGGGCTCCCGCGCCGACCGGTCGGGCCGAGCCGGACGCCCCGACTCCCCCACCGGGCAGAACAGTTCGGATCCGGCCCCGGCCGCAATGATCTTCGCCCAATGTCTACCGACAAGTAACCCTGATGGGTCATCCTGCTTCCACCCTCACTCAAAGGAGCATGAGCATGGCAGGACGTATCGGTGTGCGGCATCTCGCGGTCGCGGCGGCGGCCGGGGGCGTGCTGCTCGTCGGGGTGGCGCAGCCGGCCTCCGCCGCCACGGGGTCGCCGGCCCCGGCCGC
>NZ_JBEYFP010001207.1:0-1445 GCF_040634455.1 Kitasatospora sp. NPDC007106 | reverse complement strand
GCCGCCGCCGCCGAGCGCCTGGCGGCGGCGGAGGGACGGCTGCGCGACGGCACGCTGACCGTGGTCGTCTGCGGGGAGTTCAAGCGCGGCAAGTCGACCCTGCTGAACGCGCTGCTGGAGGAGCCGGACCTCTTCCCCCGGGACACGTACTTCGCCACCAGTCTGGTCACCACCGCCGCGTACGGCCCGCAGGAGCGGGTCGTGGTCACCCTCGACCCGCCCGACGGGCAGGGCGACGGCGGGCCGCAGCAGCTGGAGATCACCCGCGACCGGATCGCCGAGTACGCCACCGAGTCCGGCAACCCGGGGAACCTCAAACGGGTCCGGCTGATCTCCGTCCACCTGCCCAACCCGCGGCTGGCCACCGGACTCGTCCTGGTGGACACCCCCGGCGTGGGCGCGGTCCACCGGGAGCACACCGCGGTCACCACCGGCTTCCTGCCGCAGGCGGACGCGCTGGTCTTCGTCGCCGACGCCACCCAGCCGCTGACCGAGAGCGAGCTGCGCTTCCTCACCCGGGCCGCCGGCGCGTCCAGGGCACTGGACGGCACCGACGGACTGCTGTTCGCGCTCACCAAGATCGACACCGTCGGCGACTGGACGGCGATCCACGCCAACACCCTCGCCAAACTGGCCGACGCCACCGGCCTGCCTCCCCGGCAGGTGCCGCTCGTCCCGGTCTCCGCCCGCGCCAAGCTCGACCACCTCGCCGACGGCGACCCGGAGGACCTGGAGATCAGCAACTTCGAGGCCTTCGAGGAGCTCCTCTGGTCGGCGCTGGCCGCCCGCCGCGCCTCGCTGCTCATCGGCGCCTCGCTCGCCGAACTCGAAGCCTCCGCACGGACGTTGCTCCGGCCGGTCGAGGCCGAGCTGCAGTCGCTGCTCGACACCACCCGCACCCGCCTGGAGGAACTCCACCGGGACACCGCCGAACGCGAACGCCGCATCGCGGAGCTCGGCTCCTCCGAGGCCCGGTGGCGCCGCGAACTCGCCGAGGCCGTCCAGGAACTGGGCCGGACCCTGACCACCCGGGCGCAGCAGGAGCTGGACGAGGTGTGGCACCGCTTCCGCACCGAGTACCTCTACGACGACGCCATGCTGGCCGATCCCGACAGGCTGGTCGGCCAGTTGGCCGCCGACGCGGCGCTCGTCACCGGGACGCTCGGCGAACTGGCCGCCCGCCGGGCCGCCGAACTCCAGGCCGACTTCGCCCGCCGCAACGGGCTGGAGCTGGACGTCCGCCGGACGGGCGCGCTCCCCGAGCCGCCCGTGCCACCGCTCGCGGTCACCGGCCGGCTCGGCGAGGAGGAACGCCGCTCGCCGACCGCCGGACGGCTGCGCGGCGCCTCCTTCGGCTCCGGCGTCGGCACCACCGCGGGCGGGCTCGCCGCCGGTGCGATCGGCGCGGTGATCGGCACCCTCGTGCTGCCCGGCGCGGGCACCGC
>NZ_JBEYFP010001206.1:0-1400 GCF_040634455.1 Kitasatospora sp. NPDC007106 | reverse complement strand
CGACCAGCAGGGCGGTGGCCTCGTCGGCGGCCAGGCGCAGCGGCTGGGCGACGTCGTCGACGTTGTGCCACCAGATCCGGTCGCCGTCGGTGTCGATGTCGAGCAGGTCGCCGCCGCGGAAGCTGGTGCCGCACATCGGCAGCACGTGGAGGTCGCCGATCAGCTCGCGCTCGGTGATGCCGAAGGCGCGGGCGACCTCGGCCACCTCGGCGCCGGGGCGCTCCCGCAGGTAGGTGACCAGCGAGAGCATCCGCCGGGTCTGGTCGATCGCGTTGCTCATGCCCTTACTCCCCCACTCCGGCGACGGCGCGCAGCCGGTCGATGACGTCCGCCCGCAGGTCGTCCGGCCCGAGGACGACGACGTCGGGCCCGAACTCGGCGAGGTCGGCGCCGAGGCCGTAGCCGTACGGGATCTCCAGCTCGTCCCACTGCTCGTCGACGCGGGTGGTGGCGATCGCCCGGCCGCGGAGCGGGAAGGCGGCGCCGCGGCGGAGCCGGACGGTGGCGGTGGCGCCCTCGGTGACGGCGCCCTCGCCCGCGAACCGGGCGACGTGCGCGCGGACGTCCACGTGCTCGGGGACCTCGCCGGTGAAGCTGCCGGCCCGGGAGCGGACCTTGCCGGTGATCCGGCTGAGCCGGAAGACCCGGGCGCTCTGCCGGTCGCGGTCGTAGCCGGCCAGGTACCAGTGGCCGCGCCAGCACTCGAGGGCCCACGGCTCGACGGCGCGCTGCTCGGCGGCGGAGGCGCCGGCCTTGCGGTAGTCGAAGGTGACCGGGCGCCGGTCGCGGGCGGCGACCAGCAGCGGCTCGAAGGCGGCCTCGCGGGCGGGGATCCGCGGCTGCAGCGCGGTGTGCTCGGCGTCCTCGGCGAAGGGCACGCCGGCCGCCCTGAGCTTCTGCAGGGCGCCGCTGGCCGCACCGGACATCTTGGCCTGCTGCCAGACCCGGGCGACCAGGGTGAGGGCGGCGGCCTCCTCGGCGTCGAGGACGATCTCGGGGAGGCGGTTGCGGTCCCGGCGGGCGAGGTAGCCGATCTCGCCGTCGAGCGCGTTCTCGTCGACGTCGATGACCAGGCCGAGCTCGCGCAGGTCGTCCTTGTCGCGCTCGAACATCCGGTTGAACGCGTCCTCGCTGCCCTGCTGCCAGGCCTCCCGGTAGGCCTCGACGGACTCCCGCAGCTCCTTCTTGGAGAGCGGCCGTCTGGTGTTCATCAGACAGAGGGCGAGGTTCATCAACCGCTCCGCCTTCGCGATCGCCATCGCTGACCTTCCTGTCCGTCCGACCGGCACCTTCGTGATCCGGCGGACCCGACCGTACCGGTCCGGGCACGCTGAGCAAAAGCCGAGCCCGTCCGGACCGGACGACGACAGCGCCGGGCCGCTCCCCCGAGGGGGTGCGGC
>NZ_JBEYFP010001205.1:0-1446 GCF_040634455.1 Kitasatospora sp. NPDC007106 | reverse complement strand
GGCACCGTCGCGGCCCTCTGCGGCGGCGGCGCCGTCCTCGCGGCGGCCGTCGGCCTGCTGCTGAGCGGCGCGGTCGTCCGCCCGGCACCGGCCGGGGCGGCCGCTCCCCCGGCGCCCGCCCCGATCGAGCTCGCCGCCGGGGAGTCCGCCTCCTGGTCCCGTACGGTCGGCTCGCCGCTGCTGGGCACCCTCGGCCCCGCCCTGCTGGGGCTCGCCGCCGTCCTGCTGCTCGCCGGGGCAGGCGCCGGGGCCCTGCCCGCCGCCCTGATCGGCGCGCTCACCACGGCCGCCGGCCGGGTCCGGGTCACCGTCGACCGGAACGGCCTGACCGTCCTGCTGCCGCTGGTCCGCCGGCCCTGGGTGCAGCTGCCGCTGGAGCGGATCGCCGCCGCCGACCGCCGCGAGGTCCGGTGGTCGGGGGTCTTCGGCGACGAGGGGTACCGCTCCGGGCCCGGGCGCAGCGGCCTGGTGCTGCGACCCGGCGAGGCCGTCGCCGTACGGCTCACCGACGGACGGGAGTTCACCGTCTCCGTCCCCGACGCCGGCACGGCCGCCGGGCTGCTCGACGCCCTCGTCCGGCGCTCCCGGGAGGACCGCCCGTGCTCTTCCGCGTGAATCCGGCCTCCCCGCAGCCGCTGGCCGAGCAGATCGCCGCCTGCGTCCGCCGCGCCGTCGCCGAGGGCTCCGCGGGGCCCGGCGACCGGCTGCCGCCCGCGCGCACCCTCGCCGGCTCGCTCGACGTCAACATGCACACCGTGCTGCGCGGTTACCAGATCCTCCGCGAGGAGGGGCTGGTCGACCTGCGCCGCGGCCGCGGCGCGCAGATCACCGACGCCGCGTCACCGGGCCGGGCCCGTCTCGGCGCGGCCGCCGACGCCCTGGTCGCCGAGGCGCGGGCGTCGGGCCTGACCGACCAGGAGGTGCTGGACCTCGTGCGGGCCGCCCTCGGTCCGCCTCCGCGGCCCGTCCGAGGGGCTCCGGACGGGTAAGTTCGCCGACATACAAGATGATTGATGTACGATCACATCCGCCGTCGCGCGTGAAGATCCGCGAAGACGGTGTGACGTCTGATCATCATTCCGGGGGAATTCGTGAACATCCGTCGTTCGCTGGCCGCTGCCGTGCTCGTGGCAGCGGTCTCCGCACCTGTCGCCCTCGCCGCCGCACCAGCGTCGGCCGAGGAACTGCAGGCCGGCCGGTCCCAGTCGGACGCGCCGCCGGCCTCGGACCAGGCTCCCGCACCGGCCGGCGACCCCGCCTCCGACGACGCGGCCAAGCAGGACGCGGCCGACCGCGCCGAGATCGAGCGCATCCTGGCCGACCCGCGGACCGGCCGCGGCGTCCGCGAGGCCGCCACCAAGGCGCTCGCCGGAACGCCGCAGGACCGCCGGCACTTCCTCACCGTCGACTACCCGCGGCTGCGGGCGCAGGACAACCGGGTCCGGG
>NZ_JBEYFP010001204.1:0-1448 GCF_040634455.1 Kitasatospora sp. NPDC007106 | reverse complement strand
CGGCGGGGCGGTGCGGAAGTGCTCGTCGACCAGGTGGAAGCCGTCCAGCATCTCGCGGAACTGCTCCGGGCCGACGGCGATCATCAGCGAGAGGCACCGGGCCCAACCGGCCCACCCGGCGGAGCAGTTCGGGCATTCCCCGGCCCGCCGCACGCCACCGCTCCACCTCGGCGGGCGACAGCTCGGGCACGGCGACCCCCGTGACGGGAGGGGTCGGGGGGATCTGCGTGGCCACGGGCTTCTCCTGCTCGGATCGCCGCCCCCGGGGCAGCTCGGACCTGCCGACGCTGCGTATGCTACCGAACGCGAAGCGTCGCCGAGTCGCCTTCGGGAAGTACGTCCCCGCGCGGCCCGGTGCGTCGATCAGGCCACGGTGTCCACGCTCGCCGCGGTCATCGCGGCACTTGCGCCGGCGCCGACCGGACGTCCCGACGCACCGTCAGGACCGCTTGCCGGGCCTGCCCCCGGGCCCGCCCCCGAGCCCGAGCCCGCCTCCAGGCCGGCCTCCAGCTCGGCGAGGGCGAGCCGGACGGCGGCGATCCGCTCGCGCAGCTCCTCGGCCCCCGCCGGGCCGCCCTGCTGTCCGGCACGCGGTGCGTCCCGCCGGCCGGCCTCCCGCCCGGCGGCCTCCTCGGCCTCCAGGGCGCGGGCCTCGTCCAGGGAGTTGAGCACCACGCCGATCAGCACGTTCACCAGCACGAACGAGGCCAGCAGCACGTAGGAGGCGTAGAAGAGGATGCTCAGGCGGGAGATCTCCAGCCCCGCGTGCACCGCCTCGCCGAGCCCGTCGAGGGTCATCAGCAGGAAGAGCGTGAGCAGCGCCCGGCCGATCGAGCCGTAGTGCCCGGGGTCGCTGTCCGCGAAGCCGACCCAGCCGACCATCGCGTAGACGTAGAGCACCAGGGCGCCGACGAACAGGAAGCTCACGGTGCCCGGCAGGCTGCGGCCGACCGCGACCAGCAGGACCCGCAGCTGCGGCAGGAACCGGGCCGTCCGCAGCACCCGGGCGAGCCGCAGCAGCCGCAGCACGGTGGTGTTCTCGCGGACCAGCGGCAGGAAGGCCGAGGCGAGGACGGCCAGGTCGAAGAGGTTCCACGGGTCGCGCAGGAACTGCCCCGGCCGGTCCGCGTGCGCGCCCAGCCGCAGCAGCATCTCCACCGTGAACACCCCGAGGCAGGCCCGCTCGGCCAGTTGGAGGCCCTGCTGGTACTCGGCGGCGAGCCCGCTGTACGTCTCCACCCCGAGCAGTGCCGCGTTGACCAGGATCGCGGCGAACACCACGAGCGAGAAGGCGGGCGCCTCCGTCACCGTGCGGCAGCGTGCCGCCAGCCGGGCCCGCCCCGCCCGTGCACTCCCACCGCTCTGCATGGACAACCCCACGGACAACCCCTCCACGGCCGATCGGCGGCGCGCGCGGCCGCCGTGCCCGGACGGCCCGGCGGCACCTG
>NZ_JBEYFP010001203.1:0-1451 GCF_040634455.1 Kitasatospora sp. NPDC007106 | reverse complement strand
CCTGCTCGTGGAGCGGCGGCGGCGGGAACAACGCCTCGGTGGCGTTCACCCTCGGCGGCAGCCCGGCCCTCGCGGCCGCCGCCGCCGAGCGGCAGGCCCCGGCCGTGCAGGCGGCCGCCAGGAGCACCCACGTGGCGCTGCAGAACCGCACGACGTCGGTGCTGGAGCGCACGTCCTCCGCCCTGCAGCACGGCACGTGGACGGAGAACATGCTGCCGCCGGACGCGGTGTACCCGATGTCCAACGGCGCCTGGCAGTCGGAGTCGAACGGCTTCATGACCGGCACGGAGGGCCGGGCCGTCTACAACATGTACGGGGTGGGGAACGTCTCGATCTGGTGGGACAACCCGTACTCCGGCAGCAACAAGTACGGCTGCGACGTGCCGGAGGGCTACACCTGCAGCCGTGACGGCGGCGGTGGCGACAACGCCTACGTGGCCTTCACCGTGCGGAAGGGCTGAGCCGATGACCCGCATCCTGCGCACCCCGCCCGGCACCCGGGCGCTGGCCGCGGCCGCACTCGCCGCGGCGACCCTCCTGCCGCTGGGTACCGCCGGGGCCGCCACCGCGGCCACCGCCGCCACCACGAGCAACGCTGTCGGTGTGCCGGCCAAGGGCCCGGCCGCGCTGTCGGCGATCAGCGACGGCCAGCACTACGTCCTGGCGCCGCAGCACGCGCCCGACCAGTGGCTGGGCGAGGTCGGCTGGAACAGCATCGTCGCCCGGGCGAGCAGGCTCTGGTACGGCAACCAGTACCACCACGCGCTGTGGACCGCCCGGGTCGCCGGTGACGGGACCGTCGAGCTCCAGAACGTCGACTTCGGCGGCAGCCTCCAGGACGACAACGGGGCCGTCGAGGCGAACTGGGGCCAGGGCGGCACCTGGGACTGGACGGCGGTCGCGGGCCCGGGCGGCACCGTCGCGCTGCGGAACCGCGTCACCGGCCGCTACCTCGCGCTGAACGCGGCGAACGTCGCCGTCACCGCGGCGACCGCCTACTTCTGGTACGTCGTCAACGCCCACATGTAGCAGCCCCGTGGTGCCCGTGCCCCCGATCGCCCGGTGTGATCGGGGGCACGTGTATGAACACGGTCAAGTCGGGTAGCTCCCCACCGTTCAGCGGACGAACCGTGGGGAGAACGCGTTGCTCGACTTCCGTCTGCTCGGCCCGGTGGAGGCGCACTGCGACGGAACGGGCGTCGACCTCGGGCCGCCGAAACGACGCACCGTCCTCGCGATGCTGCTGCTCGCCGACGGCGCCCTGGTGACCACCGACCGGCTGGGCGAGGCCCTCTGGCACGAGCGGCCGCCGACCCACGCCAGGACCGCCGTCCAGGGCCACATCTCGCAGCTGCGCCGACAGCTCCACCCGACCGGCCGCGCCGCGATCGTGACGGCCGGCGACGGCTACCTGCTGCGCACCCCGGCCGACCGGGTCGACGCCCGCCGCT
>NZ_JBEYFP010001202.1:0-1455 GCF_040634455.1 Kitasatospora sp. NPDC007106 | reverse complement strand
CGCGGCCAGGGCCCGGGAGAGCGGCCGGCCGGCCGGCGAGGTCGGCGCGTACAGCGCGTCCAGGTCGTCGACCACCACGACCATCCGGGCGGGTACCCGCGGCGCGGCGGCCGCGTCCGGCGCGGTGCGCTGCTCGACCACCCGGGCCGTCGCGGCCGCGGCCGCGGTCGGACCTCCGGCGGTCACCAGGGCGGGCGCCTTGCGGAGTATCCGGGCGGTGTGCCAGGCGGTGAAGTCCCGCCCGCCGAGCAGGGTCTCACGGCGCGCCAGCTCGTCCAGCAGGGCCTCGGCGGTGAGCAGGGCCTGCCGCGGGTCCGCGGCGGCGTCCAGGTGGGCGGTGACGTGCGGCAGGTCGGTGCAGGCCCGCAGGCCGGCCGACTGGTCCCGGTCGGCGGGGGAGCGGGACTCCACCACGGTGATCTCCAGCCGCTCCGGGCGTTCGGCGACGGCCAGCGAGGCGATCAGGGTGCGCAGCAGCTCGGTCTTGCCGGAGCCGGCCGCGCCGCCGATCAGCAGGTGCGGGCCGCCCTCGGCGCCGTGGCCGTCGGCGGCCTCGGTGTCGGCGAGGTCGACGGTGCACAGGCCGTCCCGGGCGGTGCCGATCAGGGCGGTGGCCGCGCCGGCGCCGTCCGGCAGCCCGGCCCAGCGGTCCGAGAGCTTGGCCGGGGTGACGGCCTCCAGCCGGAGCAGGTCGAGCAGGCGCAGGGCGTCCGGCAGCGGTCCGCGGGCGGCCGGGGCGGCCTCCCGCAGCGGGGCGAGAGCGCGGGCGAGCCGTTCGGCCCAGGCGGCCGGGACGGCGTCCAGGGCGACGTCCTCGATCCGCTCGCGGGCGCCGCCGGCGGGCAGGTCGACGGTGAGCCGGGTGGCGACCTCGCCGGTCACCGCGGCGCGGGCGCCGATCCCGGAGGGCAGCTCCTCCTCGGACTCCGCGAGGCAGACCGTGAAGACGCCGACGGCGGGGCCCTGGCGGAGCAGCAGGTCGAGGCCCTCGCGGGCCTCCGGGGTGCCCGGGTCGCCGTCGACGAGCAGGACGGTGGCCTCCGGGCCGCCCGAGGCGGCGGCCAGCTCGGCGAGCCGGGCCTGGGCCTGCTCGGGGCCGAAGCCGACCAGCAGCCGGCAGTCCTGCCCCTGGCCGGGTCGCAGGTGGGGCAGCCACATCGTCCAGTCCCAGTCGGCGGCGCGCTGCTCGTCGGCGGCGACCACCACCAGGGCGAGGCCGCTCGGCGGGTGCAGCACGGCGAGCTGGGCGAGCACGGCGCGGGCGAGCCCGGTGCGCCGCGGCCGCGGCCCGGCGAGGCCGAGGCTGCCCGCGGTCTGCAGGTCGGCGGTGACCGGGACGGCGGGCAGCAGCGTGCCCGGGGCGGTGCCGGGACCCGGGGAACCGGGGGAACCGGGGGAAACGGGGGAAACGGGGGCGACGGGGGAACGGGAACGGCGGACCGCCGGGGCAGGGAG
>NZ_JBEYFP010001201.1:0-1457 GCF_040634455.1 Kitasatospora sp. NPDC007106 | reverse complement strand
GCCGCGAGCCGGAGCGGCTGCCCGACGGCGCCCGCCGCTACGCCCAGGCCCTGGACGAGCTGTACGGCCGCGGCCGTGGCGAGGGCGCCGCCGACCTCGACGGCGGCTCCGGCAACGGCGGCGGCCAGGAGGCGTCCTTCCCGACCGCCCGCGAGTGGTCGGAGGAGTTGGAGGCGCTGTTCGGCGCGGACGTCCGCGAGGAGGTGCTCGCCGCCGCCGCGGACTCCGGCCGCACCGACGTGCTCGCCGAGCTCGACCCGGCGTCCGTCCGGCCGTCGATGGAGCTGCTGACCTCGGTGCTCAACCTGGCCGGCGGCATGCCCGAGCACCAGCTGAACCGGCTGCGCCCGCTGGTGCGCCGCCTGGTCGACGAGCTCGCCCGCGAGCTCGCCACCCGGCTCCGGCCCGCCCTCACCGGCCTGGCCACCCCGCGGCCGACCCGGCGCCCCGGCGGCCGGATCGACCTGCCGCGGACCCTGCGGGCCAACCTGGCGCACACCCGCCGCCTGGACGACGGCCGGACGGTCGTCGTGCCCGAGCAGCCGGTGTTCAGCACCCGCTCGCGGCGGGAGGCCGACTGGCGGCTGATCCTGGTGGTCGACGTCTCCGGCTCGATGGAGGCCTCGGTCATCTGGTCCGCGCTCACCGCGGCGGTGCTGGGCGGCGTGCCGACCCTGTCGACGCACTTCCTGGCCTTCTCCACGCAGGTCGCCGACCTGACGGAGCGGGTCTCCGACCCGCTGTCGCTGCTGCTGGAGGTCAAGGTCGGTGGCGGCACGCACATCGCCGCCGCACTGGCGCACGCCCGTTCCCTGGTCACCGTGCCCAGCCGCACGCTGGTCGCGGTCGTCAGCGACTTCGAGGAGGGCTACCCGCTGGGCGGCCTGCTCGGGGAGGTGCGGGCGCTGGCCTCGTCCGGGGTGCACCTGATGGGCTGCGCGGCGCTGGACGACACCGGGACCCCGCGGTACTCGGTGCCGGTCGCCCGTCAGCTCGTCGCCGCCGGCATGCCGGTGGCCGCCCTCAGTCCCCTCGCCCTCGCCCGCTGGGTCGGCGACCGCCTCCGCGGGGAGGCCCGATGACCGGAGTACAGGCGATGACCGCTGCCGAGGACCTCCAGCTGCCGCCCGTCGCACCCGAGGTGCTGGCGGCCGCGGTGGAGTCGCTGACGTCCCGTCTGCGCAAGAAGCTCGACGCGGCGATCGAGCAGTACGCCGCCCTGCCCGTCGCCCCCGCGGCGGACGGACCGGGCGCCAGCGTCCGCTGCGGCGAGGACGCCGTGGTCACCCTGCTGCCCGGCCCGGACGGCGCGGTGACCGAGGAGGGGCAGGCGCGGTGCAGTTGTCTGCTCGCCCCGCGCTGCCTGCACCGGGCGGCGGTGCTCGGCTGCTGCCCGATCGCCGACCCGCCCGCCGCCGGGGCCGCGGCACCGGCTCGGCCTGCTCCGCGGGCCCGGC
>NZ_JBEYFP010001200.1:0-1462 GCF_040634455.1 Kitasatospora sp. NPDC007106 | reverse complement strand
CCCACCGGCCGTCGGTGGTGGTGCCGTGCTGCCGTGCCGGTCGGACGTCAGGCCGCGGGGGCCGCCTCCGGCGAGGTGCCCGCGGCCGTGGTCGCGGTGGCGGGCTTCGGGTTGATCAGCCGTTCGGCCAGGTGGCCGAAGACCAGGGCGAAGGACGTCCACAGCGTCAGCTGAACGGCGAGCGCCGCGACGCGGAACTGCCAGAGCAGCGTGGCCGAGAAGTCCTCCGGGACCTCGTTGACCGCGGGCAGGAACGCGTACGCGAGCCCGATCGCGACGGCGAAGCCGGCGACGGCCACCACGGTGGCGTACCAGTTGCCGAGGGCCGGGGCGAGGCGCTTGCCGACGATCACCGCGGCGACGGCCAGCAGCACGCTGAGGGCCATCATCAGGAAGTACAGCGTGGTGCGCTTGCCGATGGTCTCCGGGTCGCCCACCGACGGCGGGTTGGCCGGGTACTTGAGGAACGGCACCACGTAGACCGCGACGAGCGCCGCGGCCGACAGCAGGGCCGCGGTGGCGCGCGGCGTGAAGCGGCCGACGCGGCCGAGGGCGAAGCAGTAGGCGAGGGCGGCGATGCCGCCGAGCGCCACCCCGAACACCAGGACACCGGTGGCCAGGCCCGCAGTGGACTGCAGGGACCGGCTGACGATCTCCATCTCGTGCTCGTGGGAGTGCGACTCCTCGTACGCGATGGCCGCGTCGATGCGCGGTTCACCGAGGAAGTAGGCGACGACGAGGGCGAGCAGGCCGGACGCGAGCCCGGCCAGCATGCCGCGGACCAGAAGGCCTCTGACGATTGCGGAGTTCACGTGCGGCCCCCGTCAGTGGCAGGGGAAACCGAGCAGGTGCCGGCCGTCGTGCACCCACTCGTGCACGTCCTCGCCGGAGATGAGGGACGTCGCGCCCTGCTCGGCGCCGACGAAGTAGACGAGGGCCAGCATGAGGATGGTGAAGAACACCGCCCACGGCAGGATGGTCTTCAGCGAGATGGGGGTGATCGCCGGCGCAGCGGCGGGGGCGATGGGGTGAGCCATGGCCGACCTCCTTTGGGAACACGCGTCCCGTTCGGTGGAGCACGAGCGACGGAGGCGGGTCTGACTTTCGGTCCCGGCAGGCTGCCGGGTCCGATTCACAGTGGCGCGACCGTGCCGGCATCTCACCGGACTTCCACGCACCGTCGATTTCAGTTGTCGCCCGAGAAGTTACCGCCTCAGGAGGGCCGGGCCAAGGCTTGTTGCGGGGGCGCGTGAAGCACGGAGCGGAGCGGGGATCGGTTCGTATGCCCGCGGTGCCGGTTCCGCGGGCCCTGCGGAAGACGCGGGCCGATCGCGTGATGTTGGTCGCACCACGGGGTGGCGCTCCGGACGGCCACTCAACTCGTCCGTCCGGAGCCCCCGCCGCTCGCTCTCCCGGTGGGCTCACGCTCCGCGGCGGACACGGCGGCGGCGCCGCGGAGATC
>NZ_JBEYFP010001199.1:0-1464 GCF_040634455.1 Kitasatospora sp. NPDC007106 | reverse complement strand
AACGGCCCCGGCTCCGGCCGGGGCCGTTCGCGCCGCCGCGGCTCCGGCCGGGGCCGAGCCTCCCCCGAGCAGCCCGGCGGCCACCGCGAGCGCCGCCGCGGCCGCCGCTCCGGCCGTGATGCCCGCCCGCCTGCCGCGGGTCGTCCTCGTGCGCTCCGTCATCCCCCGCCCCCTCACCGGTACTCGGCCAGTCGGCGGCCGATGCCCCTGACCACGCCCGCCGCCGCCAGGACGGCCAGCACGGCCGCCCCTGCGGCGAGCGCCTCGTACCCGCCGGCCACGCCGGAGGTCTCCGCACCGAAGCGGTCCTGCTCGGCCGCGCCCGCGGCGGCCAGCTGCCGGTCCATCGCGGCCCAGGCGGCCTCGGTGGTGGTGTCCGAGGCGACCGCCACGGTCGCCCGCAGCGCCGCCTCGTAGTCGCCGGCCCGGTCGCTGGCGGCGGCCGCGTCGTGCCGGGAGTCCCACTGCGCGAACTGCTTGCGGGCCTCGTCCAGCCGGTGCTCCGCCTCGCCCGCGGGGGCGAGGGCGGCCGCCCGGTCCAGGGTGCCGCCGCCGGCCCGGCCGCCGCCCGGCGTCGGTGCGCCGCCGAGCGACCCGGTGACCGTCTGCCAGCGCTTGCCGTAGCTGTCGCTCGCCCCGCGGGCGACCAGGTTGAGGTTCTCCGCGGCGCGGGCCTGCAGGGCCTCCGTCCTGGCCTGGCCGAGCACCCGCAGCGGATCGGCGCCCCCGGTGCGGCCGGCGGTCAGCGAGGCGGAGGCGACCGCGCCGCCCACCGCCAGCCACAGCACCGCGGCCAGCACCGCCGCGGAGGCCGCCACCAGGCCCGGGTTGAACACCCGGTTGGTCCGGCGGAACAGCAGCACCTGGTACCCGCCGAGCGCGGCCAGCGCGGCCAGCCCCAGCAGCAGGGCCGCCACGGGCATCGCCCCGGCCGCGTCGAAGTCCTCGTCGAGCTGCCCCGACTCGGCGGTGACCAGCTGTTGCGCGGACGGCAGCATGGTGTTCTGCATCAGCCCCGAGGCGTACCGCAGGTAGGCGCCGCCGAGCGGCAGGCCGAGCCGGTTGTCGGCCCGGGCGGTCTCCACCAGACCCGCGTACTGGGGGAGTTGGCGGCTCAGGTCGTCGATGCGGTGCTGCGCCTCGGAGTTGGCGGCCGTCCGGGCGGCGGCCCGGGTGAGCAGTTCGCCGGCGGTGGCGAGGTCGTCCTCGTACCGCTTGCGCAGCTCGGCCGGTTCGTCGCCGGCGAGCAGGAAGCCGCCGGCCGCGGTGGTGTCGGCGTCGGCGAGGGAGCGGTAGATCTCGGCCGCGTCCCGGCTGAGCGGCTGGCTGTGCCCGACCACCCGGTCGGTGGCCCCGGCCCGCCGGTCGGCCTGCCAGGCCGCCGTCCCCCCGAACAGCAGCACCAGCGCGACCAGCGCGGCGCCGGCCAGCCGCAGCCGGCCCGGCGGGGTGTCCGCCGCGCGC
>NZ_JBEYFP010001198.1:0-1465 GCF_040634455.1 Kitasatospora sp. NPDC007106 | reverse complement strand
GCCGGACGGCCAGGTTCACCGCGTGCACGGTGAGCTCGGCGGTGGCGGCGCCGGGCACGAGGGCGGTGAGGGAGCCGTCGTGCACGTGGAGGCGGTCGCCGAGGTGTTTCCGCAGGGCGCTCTCGCGGCGCCGCGCGAAGGAGCTGACGCCGGCGGCGACGTGGACGGCGACCGCGCCGGTCTCCTCCGCGAGGCGCGCCGTCTCGGCCGCCGCGGAGCCCCGGCGGATCAGCAGCCGCCCGCCGATCCGGCGGAGCGAGGCGTCGAGGTCGGTCAGGCAGTCCGCGAGGAAGGCCCGGCGGTTGGGGGCGGCGAATCCGGCCGCCTCGACGCCGGGGTCGAGCACGAAGAGCGGGACGACCTCGTCGGCGCTGCGGGCGGCGGCGTGCAGCACCGGGTTGTCGTGCAGGCGGAGGTCCTGGGTGAGCAGGGCGATGGCGATCGTCATGGCCCGGCCAGGCTAGGCCCTGTCGTTCGGATCGTGTCGGATCGGCGCGCGGCGGTGGGCACCCGGAGTCGCGCGCCCGGCAGGATCCGTGGGATCCGTGGGATCCGTGGGATCCGTGGGAGAGGGCCTGTCGATCGGAGCGGCCGTGCCGGTGGTGGCCGGGCGGCGTGTCTTCCGCGCGGCGGCCGGGCCGGGCTCAGAGTGAGCCGACGCGGCGGCCGGTGACCCGGGTGGGCCGGATCCGGATCCAGAGCGGGTTGTCGCCGCCCGACCACGGTTCGGACCCGGGGTGCCCGGCGAGGCGGTCGATCTCCTCGTGCGCGGTCACGTGCTCGGCGGTGCCGGCCAGCAGCACGCTCCAGCCGCGGCTGAGCCGCTCGTCGATCCGGTCGATCTGGAAGGAGAGGGCGGTGCCGGAGTCCGGTGCGGCGGCGCTGTGCGGGACGGTCCGGTAGGCGACGGTGCCCGCGTCGACGACGTAGTTCACCGGGAGGACGGCGGGGCCGGGGCCGGCGGGGACGGCGACCCGGCCGACGCCGTGGTCGCCGATCCGGTCCCAGCACTCGCGGACGGTGAGCCTGATCAGCACGGGGTGTTCCGGGGCCGCGGCCCGGCCCGGCGCCTCGTCGGTGCGGCCCTCGACGAGTTCGCGGTGGCTGAGCCCGAGGGCGCTCGCGAGGCGGAGGAACCCGCCGGGGTCGAAGGCCGGTCCGGCTTCGGCGAGGTGCTGCAGGTAGCGGGTCGCCATCCCGGCCTTGGCGGCGAGTTCGGCCTCGGTCAGGCCCAGGGCGTCGCGGCGTTCGCCGATCCGGCGCGCGATCGCGGCGCGGTCCGGCTCGTCGGGGCCCTGCGAGGGGTCCCCGCCAGGGTTGCGGCCGGGCTCGGGGCGGGCGTTGTCGTTCACGGCTGTCCTCCGGCGGGCACGGCGGGCGCACCGGGCGCGCGCTGTCGGCGGCCGGTTCCTCGGCCGTCTCGCCCCAGTAGAGCCCGGGGCCGCGCGGACCGCCAGGCTGCCGG
>NZ_JBEYFP010001197.1:0-1468 GCF_040634455.1 Kitasatospora sp. NPDC007106 | reverse complement strand
CGATGCGGAGTTCCAGCAGCAGACACAACGGTGGGCCACCGGAGCCCATCAGGTTGGGCTGCGTACGGAGTTGCGGCGCCGAGGAGTCGATGAAGGCGATCACGCCGTCCTGACCGATGACTCTCAGTCCTGCGAGTGAGGCCGTCACCACCGGTGTTGCCCGGACGCCGTTGAAGTCCTGGATCGCCCCGGCGGTCGGAATCCCCCCGTGCCCCGAGTCGCCGTAGGGCACGAAGGCCACCACAGCGTCATTGCGCGGCGCAGTGCTGCTCGCGTCGAGGGCGATCGTGCCGGTGTGGACGATCTGCAGAGCGTCGGATCCGTCGGGGGCCCGGTAGGGGACGAACAGGTGCTGTGGTTTCATCACGTCTTTCGTCGGAATGAGGACCGACATGACCGCTCCCTGAAGGTTCGGGGGAAGGGCGCCGGCCGGATCTCCGTACCTGTGCGTGCAAGCATCTGGCCGACGCGGACTTCTTGCGGTTCGCGCGGGCTCGCGCGTTCGGACCGCCTGCGGCCGCTCGGCAGGACAGCCTGCGAGACCCGGCGGCGGACGTGAGCCGGACCGGTATCTCCATCCTGGGTCGCGCCGTCCGTGCTGTCCACCACTGGCTCCGCCCCTGCGGCCCGGGGCCGGTCCTGGGCGCGAAGCCACACGGTCCGGACGGTCACGGGGCGTTGTCGCGGCACCGGTCCCGCTCACCGTCCGGATTCCACCGGCCGCTCACGCCGGCACGGCCGATCCGGGACGGCCGATCCGGGACGGACGCCCGCCGGTTCGCGGGCCGTCGCCGAGCGGCTCGGCTTCACCGTCGAGGGGACGCTGCGCAGTTGCGGCATCGCCGAGGACGGCCGGCCGCACGACTGGTGGGTGGGCGGGCTGCCGGGGCCGTGAGGCCCCGGCCGCGCCGACGGCGGTACCCCCACGGGTCGGCGACCCGTGGGGGTACGGGGCACGGCCGGTCAGTCGGTGTCGTGCCGGCCGGGGCGCCGGTCGGGCGGGCAGTCGTAGGAGGTCAGGTAGTCGGCGGTCGGGCTGCCGACGCCGGTGACGGCGTCGTAGCCGCGGTCGGCGACCAGCGAGGTGTCGTGGCCCATGGTGCGCAGCGAGGTGGTGGTGCCCTCGCTCGCGTCGACGGTGTTGTTGAAGTCGACGCGGACCTGGGCGAGTTCGGTGCCGGGGCCGAAGGGGTGGTCGACCACGTCGTGGTAGGCGGCGCTGCCGTAGCGGGCGTAGATCGAGGGGTTGGCGAAGCCGATCGGGGAGCCCTGGGCCTGCTGGGCGAGGGCCTGGAGGGCGGCGACGACCGGGCAGGCGAGGCTGGTGCCGCCGATCCGGTACTCGCTGTAGCGGGCGCTGCCGTCGGGGAAGGTCTGGGTCTGGCCGACCAGGAAGCCGGTGTTGGGGTCGGCGACGGCGGCGATGTCGGGGACGACCCGGTTGCGGCCGCCGTTGGCGCCGGACAGC
>NZ_JBEYFP010001196.1:0-1468 GCF_040634455.1 Kitasatospora sp. NPDC007106 | reverse complement strand
GGTGCCGCTCGCCCAGCAGGTCTGCGAAGCCGGGGAGGTCGAGCAGCGCCCGCGCACTGTCCCACGATGCCTGCATCGCCTCGGCGAGCCAGCGGGCACCCGACCCCAGGTCGTCCGCGGTCCGCACGAGATCCCGCTTGAGAAGGGCGAGTTCGACCGGCTCGTCCTCGCCCTCCATGAAGAGGACACCGCGGAGCTGGATGCCCACCGGTGAGGTGAGGTCCTCGGCGCCTTCGAACGGGTTCAGCGGCGAGGGCGTTGCCGGCCGGACCGCGGACCAGCGGTCGGCCAGGGCCAACAGGGTCCTCGCGTCGCGCTGCAGCAGCACGGCCTGCTCCCGGGGCGCCGAGGCGTAGAACTCCTCGTGCTCACGGTGGAACCGCGCCAGGTTCGCCATCGTGTCGAGCAGCGCGGGCGATGGGCGGCCCGGGCCGGGCGAAACGCTCCCGTCCATGCCCCCATCGTCGCGCGCCGCCCGACGGACGGCCTGCCGGGGACCCTCCGCGACGGCCTCCCCGCGGCAGCGCCGGTCAGGCGAGGGCGAGGAAGAGCTTCTCGAGTTCGGCCTCGGTCATCGGCGGGGTGTCGCCGTCGGCCGCGGCCATGCACTGGCGCATGCCACTGGCCACGATCTTGAACCCGGCCCGGTCGAGCGCGCGGGAGACCGCGGCGAGCTGGGTCACGACGTCCTTGCAGTCGCGCCCGGCCTCGATCATCGCGATGACTCCGGCGAGCTGGCCCTGGGCCCGGCGGAGGCGGTTGAGGACCGCACCGACCGAATCGTCGTCGACCTGCACTGCTGCACCTCCACTGCTTCGATTCGAAAAGCCCAGTGTACCCCGTGGGGTATACGTCCGGAGTCGCCCGCCGGGGGGCGGCCCCGCCCGACGGCCGGGTCCGGGGCCGTCCGCCCCTGCCGGAAATCCGGTTGACCACGGACCGCCGTGCGGCTGCACTGTGGCGGGGCACCACACCGCCGTGGTGCCGGTAGCCGGGGAGGCAGCGCCAGCCATGGACATCCGTCCCACCGACGACCAGGACCTGGACGTCTTCGTCGACACGCTCCACGCCGCGTTCGGGCGGTTCCCGGAGACCCCCGTCGACGGCGGCGGGGTCTGGTGGGCTGCGCTGGAGATGGACCGCAACCTCATGGCCCTGGCGCCTGACAGGCGGCCCGTCGGCACCGCCGGCGCGTACTCCTTCGAGCTGACCCTGCCCGGCGGGGTCCTGGCCCCGGCCGCCGGGGTCACCGCCGTCGGCGTCCTGCCCTCGCACCGGCGGCGGGGCGTGCTCACGGCGATGATGCGGCATCAGCTCACCGACCTGCGCGACCGCGGGGAGTTCCTCTCCGTGCTGCTGGCCTCCGAGGCCGTGATCTACCGCCGGTTCGGCTACGGGCCGGCGACCTACACGGCCCGGGTGACGGTGCCGCGGCACCGTTCGGCCCTCGCGGACCGACGGGCCCCCG
>NZ_JBEYFP010001195.1:0-1470 GCF_040634455.1 Kitasatospora sp. NPDC007106 | reverse complement strand
GTCGGCCGGGCGCAGCCGGCCGACCTCGCCGGACTGCGCCTACTGCTGCCCGCGGCCGCCGGCCGGCTGGACTTCCTGGGCGCCTTCGCCGCACGGTTCGCCCTCCCGGTGGAGCCGGGCGGCGCGAACCTCGGCCTCGGCCACCTGCTGGAGCGGGTCCGGGCCGGCGGCGACGGCTTCGCCCTGCTGCCCGCGGAACTCCCGCTCGGCGACGGGCCCGGCATCGCGGTGGTGCCCATCACCGACCCGACCCCGCTCTACGCCTGGTCGCTGGTCTGGCACCGGGACCGGCCGCACCCGGGCGTCCCGGCCCTGCTCGACGCCTTCGCCGCGGCCGGGCGCCGCCGCCGCTGGCTGGAGTACCGGCCCGGCCTCGACTGGCTGCCCGGTGCCGAGGACCTCGCCGCCGTACCGGACGCCTGAGGGGCCGCGGCGGGTCTTGACGGGCGGCGGCCCGCGTCGAAGGCTTCGGTGAGCGGCCGCCCGGCCGCCCCGGTCCGGACCCGAAGGGGCATCGCCGCATGGTCACCGCCGCCCTGTCCCCGTCACCCGGGACGATCGCCGCCCTCGTCCCGCTGCTTGCCCTCGTCCCCGCCGTGACCTGCATGGTCGACATCTCCCGCCACCCCGACACCCGCCGCTGGCCGCCGCAGACCTGGATGGTGATCTGCCTGCTCGGGAACGTCCTCGGGCTGGTGGCGTACCTCCTGTACGGGCGGAGCCCGCGCCGCTGACCCGTGCCGCGCCCGGTGGCCGCCCGCAGGCCGATCCGGGCCCGGTGTGGAACGGTGGGACGGGGGCCGGCTGTGAGAGGAGCGGTCATGTCGTCGAAACGGCGTCGCAAGAAGAAGGCACGTGCCCGGCGCGGAGCGAACCACGGGCGTCGTCCGCAGTGCTGAGCAGCAGCTGTACCGAACCACCCGCGGAGCGGTCACCGGCACGGGCCGGTGACCGCTCTCGTACGCGGGGATCAGGAGGCCGGGCCGCCGGTCAGGGCCGGCACTGACCGGTGCGCGGTCCCGTCACGGTGGTGCCGGTGGTGGACGGCTCCGGCCGGTTGCCCTCGCAGTGCAGCGGGCCGGACACGGTGTTCGCCTCGAAGACCGGGACGGCGGTGCCGCCCGTGGTGCCGGTGATCCGGACGGGGCCGGTCAGGGTGTTGGCGGCGGCGCGCAGGCCCCCGGTGTTGGCGTCCAGCGTGAGCGGCCCGGTGAGCGTGTTGCCCGGGCAGTCCGCCGGGTGCCGTGCGTCGGAGCCGAAGACCAGCGGTCCCGTCGTCCCGGTCACGGTCACCCGGCCGGTCAGGCTGGAACCGCACACCGTCACGGCCAGGGCGCCGTCCGCGGTGAGCGGCCCGGTGAGCTCGGCGTCCGAGACCGCCAGCGCGCCGCCGGGCCGGACGGTGACCGGGCCGGTCTGCCGGGCGCCGTCGGCCAGGCAGAGCGCCTGACCGGGTGCCACGGTGAGCGG
>NZ_JBEYFP010001194.1:0-1470 GCF_040634455.1 Kitasatospora sp. NPDC007106 | reverse complement strand
CACCGACGATGCCGAGGGTGGTGCCCGGCTCCACGTCGAAGGAGAGGTTGTCCACCGCCGCGGCCTGGACGTCCGGCTGCCCGACGGCAGCCAGCTGGTCGCCGCCCCGCCCGGCGCCCCGGTGCTCCGCCTGCACCGGCCCGCGGACTTCCTCGCCCGGGTCGGCGCCACCGGCCTGATCGGCTTCGGCGAGTCCTACCAGGCCGGCGACTGGGACGCCCCCGACCTGGTCGGCCTGCTCTCCGTGCTCGCCACCGCCCCCGAGACCCTCGTCCCGACCGGTGCCCAGTGGCTGCGCCGCCTCTACGTGCAGCGGCCGCCCGCCGCCGTACTCCCCACCGCCGACAACGCCCGCCGCAACATCCACCACCACTACGACCTGTCGAACGAGCTCTTCGCGCTCTTCCTCGACCGGACGATGACCTACTCCTCCGCGGTCTTCGACACCACCCCCTCCGGCGCCCCCCTCGCCACCTGGGACGACCTGCCCCAGGCCCAGCACCGCAAGATCGACCTGCTGCTCGACCTGGCCGCCGTCGGCCCCGGCAGCCGCGTCCTGGAGATCGGCACCGGCTGGGGCGAACTCGCCCTGCGCGCCGCCGCCCGCGGCGCCCGCGTCACCAGCCTCACCCTCTCCGAGGAGCAGCTCGCCCTCGCCCGCCGCCGGATCGCCCGGGCCGGCCTCGCCGACCGCGCCGAGGTCAGGCTCTGCGACTACCGCGCCGCCGAGGGGCAGTACGACGCCGTGGTGAGCGTGGAGATGATCGAGGCCGTCGGACGGCAGTTCTGGCCCGAGTACTTCCGCACCATCGACCGCGTCCTCGCCCCCGGCGGCCGGGCCGCCCTGCAGGCCATCACCATGCCGCACGACCGCATGATCGCCAGCAGCAACACCTACACCTGGATCCTCAAGTACATCTTCCCCGGCGGCCTCATCCCCTCCGTGCAGGCCATCGACCAGGCGACCGCCCGGCACACCGCGCTGCGGGTCACCGCCGACCACGCCTACGGCGCGCACTACGCCGAGACCCTGCGGCTGTGGCGCGAACGCTTCACCGACCGCGCCGCGGACGTCGCCGCGCTCGACTTCGACCAGGTCTTCCGCCGCACCTGGGAGCTCTACCTCGCCTACTCCGAGGCCGGGTTCCGCACCGGCTACCTCGACGTCCGGCAGATCCTGCTCACCCGCGAGGAGACCGCCCGGTGACCGCCGCCGACCGCCTCGAAGACCTGCTCACCGACCTGCTCGGCCCGCTGCCGTTCCGGCTCCGCGCCTGGGACGGCTCCACCGCCGGCCCCGACGGCACCCCCACCGTCGTGCTGCGCCGCCGCCGCGCGCTGCGCCGGCTGCTCTGGCAGCCCGGCGAACTCGGCCTCGCCGACGCCTACATCACCGGCGACCTGGACGTCGAGGGCGACCTCGCCGAGGGCCTCGGCACCGTCCGCCGCGCCCTCGCCGGCCGCGGCCCC
>NZ_JBEYFP010001193.1:0-1475 GCF_040634455.1 Kitasatospora sp. NPDC007106 | reverse complement strand
CGCGGCCGCCGTGGCAGCCGGTGCCCGCGTGCTGCCACTGTGGGCCTCGCCGCTGGCCGCCACCGGCGTCCGGCCCCGGACCACCCCCTGAGCCGCCGCTCCCGCACCCGCCCGACCGCGCCGGCCCGTCCCGGCCCGCGCTCACCGGCCGTAGTCGATCCGGGGCGCGAACAGTGCGCCGACTCGCGCCGCAGTGGGAATACCCATACTGGAGGAAGCGGTCCGTGACCTGTGGAGGAGCAGGATGGGCGATGCGGGAGGCCTCGACGGCGGCGGGGTCCTCGACGACGTCGTGACGGCCCTGATCGACGCGCAGGGGACGGTTCTCGCCTGGTCGGCCGCAGCGGAGGAGCTCACCGGCCGCACGGCCCGGCAGACCTGCGGACGGCCGTTCGCCGAGCAGCTCGCCGCCCCGCAGCCGTCCGACCCCGCTGCCGCCGTCACCACGGGTGACGAACTGCCCGCCGTCGGCGTACTGCACCTGATCGGGCCGGCCGGCGACGCCGTCCCCGTGCACTGCCGCCTGCTGCCGATGGAACACACCGGCGCCACCGGGACCCGCCTCCTCCTCGCCGTCCGCACCGACCTCGCGCAGGAGCTCGACCAGGGCGCCGCCCTGCTGCGCGCCCTCCTCGCCCAGAGCCGGATCGGATTCGTGCTGCGCGGCACCGACCTCGTGGTCGAGCGGACCAACACCGGCCCCGGCATGCCGACCCTGCCGGGCATGCCCACCCTGCCCGTCGGCAGCACCCTCGCCGAGGTGATCGCCGGCCCGGACGCCGCCGGCGCCGAGAACCAGCTGCGGATCGTCCTGGAGACCGGCCGGCCCCGGGCCGCCCGGCAGCAGCAGGTCCGCTCGCTCACCGACCCGGGCAAGGAGTGGTCCGTCCTCCTCTCCGCCGTACGGCTGGAGGACCGGAACGGCAAACCCGCGGGCGTCGCCTCGCTGCTCACCGACGCCACCGCCCAGTGGCGGGCCGCCCGCCGCCTGGAGCTGCGCCACCGCGCGGTGGCCGGCATCGGCGGCTCGCTGGACGTCGTCACCACCGCCCGGGAGATCGCCGAGGTCCTGGTGCCCGCCTTCGCCGACCTGGTCACCGTGGACCTCGCCGAGCCCGTCCTCACCGGCGACGAGCCGCCGAAGACCTCCGGCGGCGGCGACCTGCACCTGCGCCGCGTCGCCATGCACGCCGAGGGCGACACCGGCCCGCCCGGCGCGCTGCGCGACGGGGACGCCGTGCCGCGGCTGCCGAACCACCCGCTGGTCCGCCGGCTCCAGGCCGGCGGCACGATCGTCCTCGACCGGGCGACCCTGCTGGCGGGGCTCGCCGAACCCGAGCTGGTCCGCCTGATCGTCCCCGAGCGGGCCCGCTGCCTCGCCGTGGCGCCGCTCTTCGCCCGCGGACTGGTCCTCGGCACCATCGCCGCCTGGCGGATCGACCGGCCCGAACCCTTCGACGACGCGGACGCCGCCC
>NZ_JBEYFP010001192.1:0-1475 GCF_040634455.1 Kitasatospora sp. NPDC007106 | reverse complement strand
CTTCCGATCTACCCGGAATCCACCGCATGGGACCGGTAGTTGACCATCTGCGCCACCACCCGGCAGGGGGTGGTGACGGGCGACAGCAGCTCCGCCTCTCGAGCGGAAGGCCCGGCGCCGGGGGCAGCCGCGGCACGGGCAGCCGCCTCCTGCACGGCGGAACGGTCGGCGAGCAGGCCGGCGGTGGTGTCCGCGTCGGTGTCGACGTGGTGCAGCCGTCCTGTGCCGCTCTCCACCCACCAGCCCTCTGTGGTGCGGACGACCTGGATACTCATCGGCTCTCCTGAGTCCTGGACAGGCGCCGACCGGACACTCCTGCGAGCATCCCCAGTCAGCAGTGATGAAAGAATCAGTCCAGATGGAAGCGTCGTCAACAACCATCGGTGTTGATGAAAACATCAGAACTGATTCACCGGGTAAGATGGGGGCATGAGTACCGACCGACAGAGCAAGGCCAAGAGCCGGACTCCCAGCCGCGCACCCAACCGCCTGGACCGGCGCAAGGCGCTCACCCGAGCCGCGCTGATCGCCGCCGCGCAGGGGTTCCTCGCCGAGCAAGGGAGGACCGACGTGAGCATCCAAGAGATCACCGAGGCGGCGGACGTCGGCTTCGGCTCCTTCTACAACCACTTCACCAGCAAGGACGAGCTATTCGACGCCGCCGTCGCCCTGACCCTGGAGCAACATGGCGAACTCCTGGAATCCGTGGCGGGAGATCTCAGGGACCCCGCGGAGATCTTCGCCGCCAGCGTCCGCCTGACTGGTCGGCTGCAGCGCACCCACCCGCAGATCGCCAGGATTCTCGTCCGCACAGGCATGCCCTATCTCACCTCGGACAGAGGCTTGGCACCCCGGGCGATGCGGGATCTACAGGCCGCCGCCGACAACGGACGGCTGGACATCGACGACCCGCACACTTCCGTGGCCATGGTCGGCGGCGCCCTGCTCGGAGTGCTCCACCTGTTGGAGACCCGCCCGGACCTCAACGCCGAGCATGTTTCCGACCAACTGGCCTTCCGCCTGCTGCGCATGTTCGGCATGACGCGCGCCGAAGCACTGGCCATCGCCACCGGGCCCCTGCCACCGCAGCCCCGGACCTGACATGGGCGGGAGGCGGCGATGGAGAGGGTGGGGCGGACGCAGGGCGTCGGCGAGGGCATCGGCGCGGGCCGGATGTGAGGGTCTGCGGCGAGGGCGGGGGCAAGGGCTTCGGCCAGGGCGGGCCGGAGGGTGTGATCGGTGCGCAGGGACAGGGTGGCGGCGCCGATGGCGGTGCGCGGTTCGGTGGTGGTGGCGGTGCGGCGTTGAGGCCGGCAGCGGTGTAGTCGAGAGGCCGGTGACCGGTGGCGGCGGTCCACAGTGCGGCGGCGAGGGTGTAGACGGCTTAGCTGAGGTGGGCAGCGGCGTTGGTGGCGAGGGCACGGGCGGGCCTCGAGGTGCGCGAGGCCTCCTTCGAACGGGGTGTGACCGCGGGG
>NZ_JBEYFP010001191.1:0-1478 GCF_040634455.1 Kitasatospora sp. NPDC007106 | reverse complement strand
GTCGACTTCGGTACGAACGCGGAGGTCGCCGGAACGAGGCTCTTGGGGCAGGTGACCACAGCGCTGGCGCCCCCGAAGCTCACCTCGACGCCGCCGTTCTGCAGGGGCGGGAACTTCTTCCCGGTGTCGAGGGTCTTGAACGCGGCCCCGGCCGGTGTGGTGAAGCTCGTGCCGGGCCCGTCGGTTTGGCGGAACTTGCCCTCGGTGTCGGCCACCACCACCTGGTTCTCTCCGAAGCAGACAATGATGTCCCCGCTCCGCACGACGAGGTTTCCGCTCTCGGTGCGGCCCTTGAACGGCGAGGAGACCCCGTCCGCGTACGCAGGGCCGGCGAACACGAAAACTGCGGCCAGAGCCCCAGTTGCTGCTGTCCTGGCAGTTATTCTCCTGATCAGTGCTGACATCCGCGCTCCTCGTACGTCATGGGCGGCAGGATCTCCGCCGCACCCGAGCATGAGGATTCCCGGGGGCAACTGCCCGCCGGCGCAGCCAAATGGGTACTCAGCGCTTGGCAGGCCTCCTTCGACGGCCCCGCCACAGCGCACGGAATCGAGACCGGACGGCGCTGCCCGGCTCGGGCCGTGATCGCCCGGCCGGCGGCTGCGCGACAGCAGCCGTTGAAGGCCGTCAAAGGTGGCGTGGTTGTCGATAGCCTGGTACCGCCTCGACAACCAGTACGGCACGCCTTCACGGTCCCTCGTGCTCCTTCTCGCGTCGGATGCTCCTTTCGCACCATGTGCCCGCCTCACGGCACCCCGGTCCGGCGCTCCTGCCGGCGTGGCGGAAGACCGGGCAGCAAGACGTGCGGCCCGCCGCCGGGCGGGCCGTCGGCCGGAGCCGTCCAGGCGGCCGGCTTCTGGCCGGCGAACGCGGCGACCACATCGCCGGCCGTCACCAGGCCCACCGGGATCCCGCGTTCAGCCGCCACCACGAGCGCGTCGGCACCGGCAAGGCTGAGGACGACCGCCGAGCGGTGCAGCGTGTCGCCAGGGTGAACCTGAGCAGGGCGGCGGCCCCGCAGCAGCTCACGGACGGTCGTTCGCGACAGCGCAGTGGCCGGTTGAGCGCACGCGATCGCGAGGTCGGCCTTGTCGAGCAGGAAGCCGAACGGCAGTACCAGGCCGCACAGGCCGCCGAACTCGCCGTCGCCCGCAGCTGGTGGAAGCGCCTCACCCCGGCCCAGTGCGGGGAACTGGCCGACGCGGTGAACCGACAGACGTGGAAGGAGATGGCCGCCCGCGCCGAGACCGGACTCGGCGAGATCGCGCCGCAGTTCGCCTACGGGTGGCCCGCCCGGGCGACCGTCGGGCACCGGCGCCGCATCTACGGCATCGTCCGCCCCTGCCCCGCGTTCGTCGCCCACTGCCCGAAGCTGCTCACCAAGCGCGTGTTCGTGCGCAACGCCCGAGAGGCCCGCGAGCTGGCCACGGCCGGGCTCGACCCCGCACGCATCACCCACTTCGACCGCGCCAACCACG
>NZ_JBEYFP010001190.1:0-1479 GCF_040634455.1 Kitasatospora sp. NPDC007106 | reverse complement strand
AGATGAACACCAACAAGACTACAAACGAGCTTAGTGGAGTGGTGACTTGTGTTCAGACGAGTGCTCTGCGGATCTGGGGTCGGCGCCGAGCAGGGCGATCAGGCCGGCCTGGAGTCCGGCCAGGGTGCGCCGGGTGCGCGGTCGGGCGCCGATCGCGGTGAGCACGGCCCGGTCGCGGCGGGCGTCGGCCGCGGCGAGCGCGGTGGCGACCACGGCCGCACCGAGGACCACCACGGCGGCGAAAGCGCTCAGTGCCACTCCGATCAGGCTGTTGGTCGGCCGGTAGCCGCGTTCCACCTCGAGGGTGGCGTGCGGGGCGAGCCGGGCGACGGTGGCGGCGGCCCGTCGTTCGGCCTTCTCGGGGGTGGGGGCGGCGGGCAGCCAGATTGATCCGGTGGGCTCCACCGACAGGCCGCCCAACCGCTGGACGGTCTGCGCGCCGACGACCACCGGCGCGTAGCGCCGGTCGGCGGGCCGTTCGACGAGGACGCCGTCCACGCTCTCCTGCCGTACCGCGCCGCCGGCGCCCTGCATCTGCAGCAGCACCCGACCGTCGTGCAGGTAGGCGGGGTCGGTGACGACGGCCTTGCCGGCGGCGAGCGCGGCCTCGGCGGCCGGGTCGTGCAGGGCGAGCAGGTTGTGCAGGACCGCGGCGTCGCCGACCAGCAACGGGGTGGTGACGGTCCGTCCGTAGCGTTGGCCGCCCTCGGCGTGGACGGTGGCCCGGCAGTCCTGGCAGAAGACGTACTCGGCCTGGTAGAGGTCGGCGCGTTCGCCGAGGTCCGGCAGGTCCTGGGCGAGCGCGGTGCGAAGCTGCGGCAGCGCGGCCGCGTCGCCGTACGTCTCCAGTTGGACGGAGTCGACCGGTCGCCGGAGTTGGTAGGCCGCCCGGTCCTGGGCCTCGGACCCGGTGGTGTACACGCCGACGGCGACCGCACCGGCGACGGCGGCGAGGACCGCGGCGACGGCGGGCGCGGTGCGGGAGCGGTGCCGGGCGGTGTCGCGCAGGGCGAGTCGGGCGCCGAGCGGTAGCCGGCCGGCGAGCCGGCCGCACAGGGCCAGCAGCAGTGGGGTGAGCAGCAGCAGCCCGAGTTCGGCGGTGACCGCGCCGCCCAGCACCGACAGGGTGCGGACGGACAGTCCGGCGACCACGGGCGGTCCGCCGACCTGTCCGGCGACGGCCCCGTACAGGGCGAGTCCGGTGCCCGCGGCCACGGTGGCCGCGCCGAGCAGCGGCACCCACCGCCCCGCCGGGCGGACGGTGTCACGGCCGGTCAGGGCGGCGAGCACGTCGCGGCGGCCGGCCTGGACGGCGGGCAGCAGGGCCGCCAGCAGGGCGGTGGCGATGCCGGTGGCGGCGATCAGCAGCAGGTCTGTCGGGCGCAGGGCCAGCGGGCCGCGGAAGGGCGCGAGCAGGCGGCGGAGGCTGAAGTGCAGGTCGCCGGCCTCGGCGTCCTCGACCCGGATGTCGGGGGTGTC
>NZ_JBEYFP010001189.1:0-1479 GCF_040634455.1 Kitasatospora sp. NPDC007106 | reverse complement strand
GCGCGGGTGCCGCCGAGAACGCCGCGGTGACCGTGCTGACCATGGCCCCGTCCGGCTCCGGCTCCGCGGACCGGTCGGGGAGCACCGCGCTGGCCGAGGCGATCGGACGGTCCGTCAGCGCCTCGGGCGGCTTCGGCGGGCACCGGCTGCACGTGCTGACCTGCAACGAGCAGGACACCGCGGAGGGGGCGGCGGCCTGCGCCCGGCAGGCGGTGGACGCCCACGCGGTGGCGGTGATCGGCTCGTACAGCCGGCACGCCGAGGACTTCATGCCGACCCTGGAGGCGGCGGGCATCCCCTACCTGGGCGGTTACGGACTGTCCGGGCCGGAGTTCTCCAGTCCGCTGTCCTACCCGGTGGCGGGCGGCACACCGGCGCTGATCGCCGGCAGCGGGCGCCAACTGGTCGCGGCGGGCTGCAAGTCGATCGCACTGGTGCGGCCCGACAACCGCACCGGCGACACCCTCACCCGCTACCTGTCCGGCGCGCTGCGGCCGGCCGGGGTGCCGCTCACCGACGTGAAGGCCGCGGAGAAGGGCCCGGACTTCGCCGCGCTCGCCCGGGCGGCGGTCGCCGGGGACCGCAAGGACGGCTGCGTGACGACCGCACTCGGCGTCGAGCAGACCCGGGCCCTGCTGGACGCCTACCGGAAGCTCGCCCCGGCCCGGACCCGGCTCGGGGCCGTCCTCGGCGGCGTCCAGCAGTCGGTGGTGGACGCCACCGGCGGCAAGGGGGGTCCGCTGGAGGGCGCCCTGGTGACCGGCTGGTACCCGCCCGAGTCCTCCGCGGTCTGGGACGAGCTGCGCCACACCCTGCAGGGCACGCCGGCGGGCTCGCCGGTGGACGCCTCCGACCTGGGCGTGCAGACCACCTGGGTCGCCTACCAGGTCTTCTTCCAGGCAGCCGACCGGCTGGCCTCGGCCGGCCTGCCGCTGACCGCGAAGACGCTGCGCAACCAGCTGGACAGCGGGGACTCGCTGGACACCGGCGGCGTCACCCCGCCGCTGGACTGGGGCATGGCGAGCATGCTGCCGAGCGCCGAGTCGCCGCGGCTGACGAACACCTGGGTGACGTTCCAGCAGGTGGAGAACGGCCGGCTGGCCCAGCAGCAGAGCGGGTTCGTGGACGTCCGCTGGGTGCTCACCGGCAAGCGCGCCCCGCAGTAGCGGCCGGGACTGCGTTCCGTCACACCTGCGACGGCCTGTCGCAACATGGCTGTGGTGCCGCAGCCATGCCAGCCTTTCACATCTGCGATGGCCTGTCACCGAGCCGACGACTCACGGTTGGCGAGTGATGGCCGGTCATAACAGTGATGACCTGTCACAGAACTGTCGATCCGTCGCAGCTCCGCAGACCCGTCGCAACTGCGTCACCACGTCACAGGCCCGCAGGCCCGTCGCAACTGCGTCACCACGTCACAGGCCCGCAGGCCCGTCGCAACTGCGTCACCACGTCACAGGCCCGCAGACCCGAGAGCGG
>NZ_JBEYFP010001188.1:0-1485 GCF_040634455.1 Kitasatospora sp. NPDC007106 | reverse complement strand
CGATCGGCGCGGCGCCCCCCTGGACGGGTGCGGCGGGGGCGGCCGGTGCGGCCGGTGCCTCGCCGATCGGCCCGGTGCCGGCGGGCTGCAGGTCGGCGGGGGCCAGGCCGGGCGGGTTCAGCGGCGGCCAGGAGGGCTCGACGGGCACGCCCGCGGGCTGCTCGGCGGACGCCTGGGCGCCCGGCACGGCGCTCTCGTCGACGGTGCGCAGCGCCATCGTGTCGACCACCGGCGCGGCCTGGACGGGCTGCTCGACGGGCACGGCGGCGACCGGCTCCACCGTGATCGGTGCGGGGGCGGTCGGCTCGACGGCGGTCGGCTCGACGAGCACGGTCTCGACGGCACCGTGGACGGCGTCGCCCCAGCCGCCCTGCGGGCCGGGCATCAGCAGGACGTCCTCGTCGTCGTCCAGCTGGTCCGGCTGGTCGAGGAAGGTGAAGGACGGCCGGTGGCCGCCCTGCCAGGTGTCGGTGCCGAGGGGGACGCTGCCGGGCGCGACGGCCTCGATGGGCGCGGTCAGCGGGTCGACGCCGGCCAGGTGGTCCGGTGCAACCGCGCCGTGCCCGCCCGGGGGCACGAGGGAGCCATCACTCGGGAGGTGGCCGCCATCGGTCATGTCCAAAGCTCCTTCCAGGCCGCTTTCGCGTCCTCGGCGACGCGATCGCCGACCGCTGCCACCCCTGCCCGCCACCCGTCCCGGGTGGCGCGCCATCAGAATTAACGACTAGCCGGGGCATCCGGCACGTCCGCGTCGGGCCCCGACGCATTCTCCCGGCCCGGCGGGTGCCGCGTCGAATGCCCGTGGACTTCGCCCCTGGCGATTGCGGCACGTCGCCGGGCACCGTCCGTACCGGATGGACACGGTGCACCGATCGCCGTGCGCAACCAGGACGCCACCCTATCGGTCGGGGCCGACGGGCTCTCGAATCGGTGTCCGGATGCGACGGGGATCACCCGGTACGGTCCGGTGGTTGTCCGGCATACGGACAGTCAGGGGGCCAGTCCGCCCCAGAGCACGACGGTCTGCTCGGCGGGGCCGAGGGCGAGTCCGGCCGGGCCGTCGGGGCGGGGTTCGAGCGGGGCCGCCTGCAGCAGGGTGCCCTCGACGCGGTAGCCGGCGGCCGCGGCCGCCTCCCGGATCTCCTCGGCCTCGGCCAGGGTGTGCGCGACGGCGGCCAGGCGCTCGGGGCGGCGCGCGAGCACCGCGCGCACCACCTGTGCGCCGCCGCGCTCCACTGCGACCGCGTCGGGCTCCGGCAGGCCCCCGAGCACGTCGGGTCCGGCGCCGTGCACCACGTCGACCTCGACCCCGTACCGGCGGGCGTTGACGCCGATCCGGGCGCAGGCGGCGCCGTCCTCCTCGACGGCGACCACGGCGGCGCCGAAGCGGGCGATCTCGACGGCGAGCGCACCGCAGCCGGCGCCGACCGTCCAGACCAGGTCGCCGGGGACGGGCCCGAGCCGGGCGGCGGCCAGCGCGCGGAC
>NZ_JBEYFP010001187.1:0-1488 GCF_040634455.1 Kitasatospora sp. NPDC007106 | reverse complement strand
GACGGCCGCCCGCACCGCCCGCACCGCCCGCACCGCCCGCGAGATCGCCGTGCTCGGCGCTGCCGGGCACCCGCTGACCGCCCGGCTCCGAGCCAGGTGAGGTCCCGGTGTCCTGTCAGGACGAAGTCGAGCCATCGCTCTTACCAGGAAAGGAAGTCGGAGTCGGCGTAGAAGCGAGGAGCGAAGGATCCCAGGGCGTTGACCCCTACCGGATGCCCGCGTCCGGGTCCTGTGGCGACCAGCGGCGTGAAGTCGCTGCAGCCGCGGTGGACGACCGTGATGGTGCCGGGAAGGATCCCGCGAGGTCGCCTCGGCCGTCGGGACCCGTCGGGGATCCATGCCCGGGGACGACCGGGAACGGTTCGGCAGGCAGTCCCGTGCGACCCCGTCCGAGTCACCGCTCCATGGGCAACGATCCGTAGGCGGGACCGTATCCGCCGTGCCCGATTCGGGTGAGGAACTGTCGGAACTCCTCGGGTAGCCGGATGCCGTGGGCGTCCTCGAAGGCCGAGATCTGCGTCTCGGTGAGCACGGGGCCGAGTGCGGCCTTCTCGTGGTCGGCAGTGCGGCGAGTTCGGCTCGGATCCGGGTGATCCTGGCGTCCACCGGTGCTTCTTCTCATGTGGGACGGCAGTTCGAGCCGCGATCGTAGCCCGCGGGTGGTGTCACTCGTAGACGCGGACTGCGCCGAGCTGCCAGGCGACCGAGGTCCAGGTGACCGGTTCGATCGGCGGAATGCCGGGGAACCGCGGGGGTCTGCCGAGGGAGGCGCCCAGCCAGGCGTCCCACGACTCGAGGAACGAGCCCAGGGAATCGTGAGCCCAGCCGCCGCCGTCGCCGGCCCACAGGCTGCGGGCCCTCCTGTCCTCCTGCCGCTTGCGGTCCTGGGCGTAGTCGGCCGCCAGGGTGCGCAACAGGACCCGCAAGTCGCCCGACGTGGAGACCGGTGGCTCGGTGTCCATGGGGGCGGGAACGGCGAGCCCGGCGGAGGGTGCTGTGATTGCGGCGAGCAGTTGGGCGGCCAGTCCGGTCCAGCCGGGATCCGGCGCCTGATCGGGGAGGGCTGCCGCCCAGCGGAGCAGAACGTCGTCCACGTCCGGAGCGTTCGGGCCGAGGCTCTCGAAGTGCCTGGCAAGCCGCTTCAGCAGGCCGCGGAAGTCCTCGCCGGTTTCAACCGTGTTCGTGATCGTGTTCATCACCGCGTGAGGGTAGGGCTGCAGCAGCGACTCGTCGAGCGATTTGCCGGCGCTGCATCTTCGCGTCCCCGGGCGACGACTTCAGCGGCGACGCCGAACAGGTCGACCTCACCTACTCCGGGAGGCTCGCCGGCACCGTCGCCCTTCAGCAAGTCGCGCAGGTCGTCTCCGGCAACGCCGGCGACATCTACAACCGGCTACCCGGCTTGGTGGGTGGTCTCCTCCCGCAGGGCCGAGCCGCATCTTCGAACGGTGCCCGGTGGGCAGACCGCAGGGCAGCCGCAGAGAGCCG
>NZ_JBEYFP010001186.1:0-1495 GCF_040634455.1 Kitasatospora sp. NPDC007106 | reverse complement strand
GCGGAGCCGGGGCAGGGTCACCGCGACGACCGCCTTGCCGCGGTCGATCGGGACGGCCGCCGTGTAGAGCCGCGCCTGCTCCGGCACGGTACCGGCCGGGGTGCGGCGGTGCGGCAGGGTCAGCGCCGCCGCCGCGGTGCTCCCGGCCGCCCAGTCCCCGACGGTGAGTTCGTAGCTGCTGCTGGTGCCGTCGGCGTAGCGCACCGTGCCGGTGCCGGTGGCCGGGCCTCCGGTGGCGGTGGCGAGGAAGCCCAGGGCGCTGCCGCGGCCCGAGACGGCCACGTCCTGGCCCGCCGCGAGGACGTTGTCGGGCCGGCCGGGTGCCACGTCGGCGCGGGTGTAGGTCGTGCCGTTGACGGTGATCCGTGCGCCCCGTGCCCATCCGGCCGCCGCGAGGTCGGCCTCGGCGAGGCTGCCGCCCCTCCCGTCCAGGTCCCCGGCGGGGGCACCCCCGGCGGTGACGGCGGTGTTGTCGTAGAGCGCGGCCAGGGGGGCAGCGCCCTCGGCGGCGGCGCCCGGCGGCGCGGTACCCAGGGACAGCAGATGGGCGCCCACCACCGACAGGACGGTCAACGCGGCCGTCGGGCCGGCAGCCGGACGCACCCGGAGGCGGTTCACGGCATCCCTCGACGTCACTGTAGGTCCGCGGTCCGCCCACCGCCCCAGCAGCGGAACCCGTCCACAACCCATCGGTTGTGCAAACGACTGGTTGTGCATAGGCTGGCGTCATGACGGTCGTCGAGGACGAGTTGAGCCTGGTGTTCGCCGCGCTGGCCGATCCGACCAGGCGGGCGATACTCGAGCGGCTCGCCGCCGGCAGCGCCACCGTGGGCGAGCTGGCCGAGCCGTTCGCGATGAGCCAGCAGGCGGTCTCCAAGCACCTGAAGGTGCTGGAGCAGGCCCGCCTGATCTCCCGCACCCGGGCGGCGCAGTCCCGCCCGTGCGTGCTGGAGCCGACCAACCTGGACGCGGCCACCGACTGGATCGGCCGGCACCGCCGCGTCTGGGCCGACCGCCACGACCGCCTCGACGCACACCTGGCCGCGCTGGGCGCGGAGCAGCGCGACGGCGGCGCCGAGGAGACGAGCACCCCATGACCACCACCGGCGAACTCACCTACCGGCGCATCCACCGGGCCACGCCCGAGCTGCTCTTCGACTGCATGACCACCCCGGAGCACCTGACCCGCTTCTGGGGCCCGATCGGCACGACCACCCCGCTGGACGGCATCGTGGTCGACCTCCGGCCGGGCGGCGCCTTCGAGACCACCATGGTCAGCGACGCCGACGGCAGCACCCACACCATGCGGGCGGTGTACGCGGAGGTCAGCCGGCCCGACCGGCTGGTCTGGGTCGAGGCCGACGTCGAGGGCGGCATGCGGACCACCGTCACCTTCACCGACCTGCACGACGGCCGGACGGAGGTGGTCACCCATCAGACCAACGTCCCGGCCGCGTACCTGAGCGCCGCGGCGCAGGCCGGCTTCGCCACCAGC
>NZ_JBEYFP010001185.1:0-1497 GCF_040634455.1 Kitasatospora sp. NPDC007106 | reverse complement strand
GGCACCTTTCGTTTTCCCCGGCACGTTCCTGCCGCACTCCCGCGCCTGCCCCTCCCGGCCCGCCCCCTCCCGGCCGCCCGGACTCCGGCCCTTCCGCACCCCCGGTCCCGGCCCCCACCCGCCCGGTACCTCGCGCGACCACCTTGGTCTACGCTATGCGGTACTGACGTACCGCTTCGAGTACCACTTGGAGTCCGCCATGGCCGTCGACCGGCTCCTCCCCACCCAGGAGGCAGAGGACCTGATCTCGCTCACCCGCGAGATCGCCGACCGGGAACTGGCACCGCGTGTCGACCGGCACGAGAACGACGAGACCTACCCCGAGGGCCTGTTCGCCCTGCTCGGCAAGGCCGGCCTGCTCGGCCTGGCCTACCCCGAGGAGTACGGCGGCGGCGGCCAGCCGTACGAGGTGTACCTCCAGGTCCTCGAGGAGCTCGCCGCCCGCTGGGCCGCCGTCGCGGTGGCCACCAGCGTCCACACCCTGGCCTGCCACCCGCTCTACGCCTTCGGCACCGACGAGCAGAAGGGCCGCTGGCTGCCCGACATGCTGGCCGGCGCGGCGATCGGCGGCTACAGCCTCTCCGAGCCGCAGGCCGGTTCCGACGCCGCCTCGCTCAACTGCAAGGCCGAGGCGGTCGAGGGCGGCTACCGGATCACCGGCACCAAGGCGTGGATCACCCACGGCGGCAAGGCGGACTTCTACGCCCTCTTCGCCCGCACCGCCCCCGGCGCCAAGGGCGTCTCCTGCTTCCTCGCCCCGGGCGCGACGGAGGGCCTGACCTTCGGCAAGCCCGAGCGCAAGATGGGCCTGCAGGCCGTGCCCACCACCTCCGCCTTCTGGGACGGCGCGGTGCTCGACGCCGACCGCCTGATCGGCACCGAGGGCCAGGGCCTGCAGATCGCCTTCAGCGCGCTCGACAACGGCCGCCTCGGCATCGCCGCCTGCGCCACCGGCCTCGCCCAGGCCGCGCTGGACGCCGCGGTCGACTACGCCAACGAGCGCACCACCTTCGGCCGGAAGATCATCGACCACCAGGGCCTGGGCTTCCTGCTCGCCGACATGGCCGCCGCGGTCGACTCCGCCCGTGCGACCTACCTGGACGCGGCCCGCCGCCGCGACGCCGGCCGCCCGTTCAGCCGGCAGGCCAGCGTGGCCAAGCTGATCGCCACCGACGCCGCCATGAAGGTGACCACCGACGCCGTCCAGGTCCTCGGCGGGTACGGCTACACCCGCGACTTCCCGGTCGAGCGCCACATGCGCGAGGCGAAGATCATGCAGATCTTCGAGGGCACCAACCAGATCCAGCGCCTCGTCATCAGCCGCGGCCTCGCCCGCTGACCCGTCCCACCGCCACCGCCACCGCCACCGCCACCGAGGAGACTTCCATGGACATCGCCGGTTCCGCCGCCCTGGTCACCGGTGCCGCCTCGGGCCTGGGCGCGGCCACCGCCGCCGCCCTCGCCGCCCGCGGCGCCACCGTCTACGGGCTGGACCTG
>NZ_JBEYFP010001184.1:0-1502 GCF_040634455.1 Kitasatospora sp. NPDC007106 | reverse complement strand
TGCGCCGCCAGCTCCAGCGGCGAGTGCGCGGCGACCTCGGCGAACCGTGCCCCGAGGACGGCACGCCCCTCGAACCGGCGCGGTCCGACCGGCTCGAAGACGGTCTCCACCACCGCGTCCTCGGCGTAGAGCTCGGCGAGTTCGGAGAACCGTCCGGCAGTGATGCCGTCGAGCAGCGCGTGGAAGACCTCGCGCGGCGTCCTGGTTTCGGACATGATCAACCCCTATCGGAAGCGTCGGTACAATCGGACTGGCGACTCCGCTTCGAACGATACGGACTGGGCACTCCGGTTGTCCAGGGGGTGGATCCGCCGTGCGCGGAAGGGAGACGAGCGGGATGAGTGGCAGTCAGGAACGGCCGCTGCGGGCCGATGCGGCCCGCAACCGGGCGAGGCTGCTGGACGTGGCCACCGAGGTGTTCACCACCCGGGGCGTCGACGTGCCGACCGAGGAGATCGCCCGCGCCGCAGGGGTCGGGGTGGGCACCCTGTTCCGGCACTTCCCGACCAAGGAGGCCCTGCTCGCGGCGGTGATGGTGCGCCGGCTGGAGGCGATCGCGGCAGGCACCGCCGAGCTGGCGGCGGGCGCCGATCCGGCCGAGGCCTTCTTCGACTGCTTCCGCCTGGTGGTCGACCGGTCCGCGGGCAAGAACGAGTTCACGCAGGCGCTCGCCGCGGCCGGAGTGGACGTGCACGCCTCGCTGCAGGAGTCGACCGCGGCGATCCGGGACCGACTGGCCGGACTCCTGGCCGGGGCGCAGCGGGCCGGGGCCGTCCGCGCCGACCTCGGCCTGCCGGAGCTGCTCGCCCTGCTGGTGGGCACCGGCACGACCATGGAGCAGTTGCGGGACGACCCGGCCGCCCGGGAGCGGATCTACGAGGTGGTCTTCGACGGGCTCCGGCCGCGCTGAGCGCAGGCCCGCGGCCGTCCGCGGGATTCGCCGCACGACAGTGGGAAGAAGGGGCGGGGGGAATGTCGATGGCAGCGTTTACAACGTTATACAGGTAGTGCGATCCGCCGGGCAAGGGCATTCCGCCGAGCATTCCGGCCACCCCTCCATTACCCCTCGCCGCCCCGGCCGTCCGCACCCTGCACGCCGCCCGACACCCGCCCGACACCCGTCCGACGCGCCGCCCTCCGACGCGCCGCCCGATGCCCCCGGCCGATCGTCGTATAAGGCCGTCGCCCGTCATCCGCGGCTGACGCTCCCGCACCTCGACGCTTCGTCACCTCCGCACGACGCCGCTCGACATCGGATGAAGTGAGCACGCGGAGGAGTTTCCCGCAACGCATCGCTCCGAAGGGGTGGACACGGCCCCGGGGCCGTGCTGTCATTCTGGCTGCCCCGATTTTCCAACGTTGGAACGGAACTCCACCCACCCCCTCTGCGCACCGTGCCGCCCCTCGCGTCCAGGTTGATCTTCCGGCCGGGGATGTCGATGGCGATGATGTCGCCGTCCTCGACCAGGGCGATGGTGCCGCCGGAGGCGGCCTCCGGGGAG
>NZ_JBEYFP010001183.1:0-1505 GCF_040634455.1 Kitasatospora sp. NPDC007106 | reverse complement strand
CCGCGGCCGCGGCGGGTGCGGGCGGCGGGGCGTCGGCCGGTGCGGCCCCACCGTTCCGGCGCCGGCGGAAGAAACTCCACATGGTCGAACCCCCCTGCTGTCGCGAGCTGCGATCGTCGCAGGCAGCGGCCCCGGTGCGCAATGGATCGCACACCGGGGCCGGGCGGGGCCGACGGGCCGTCAGCGGCCCTGGAACTCGGGCTTGCGCTTCTCGGCGAAGGCGGCCATGCCCTCCTTCTGGTCGGCCGTGGCGAAGGCCGCGTGGAACAGCCGGCGCTCGAAGCGGACGCCCTCGGCGAGGGTGGTCTCGAAGGCGCGGTTGACGCTCTCCTTCATCATCACCGCGGCCGGCGCCGACATCGCGGCGACGGTCTCCGCGACGGCCATCGCCTCGGTCAGCAGGTCGGCGGCGGGGACGATCCGGGAGACCAGGCCGGCCCGCTCGGCCTCCTCGGCGCCCATCATCCGGCCGGTCAGGCAGAGCTCCATCGCCTTGGCCTTGCCGACGGCGCGGGTGAGCCGCTGCGAGCCGCCGATGCCGGGGATCACGCCGAGCTTGATCTCCGGCTGGCCGAACTTCGCGGTGTCGGCGGCGATCAGGATGTCGCAGAGCATGGCGAGCTCGCAGCCGCCGCCGAGGGCGAAGCCGGCGACCGCGGCGACCACCGGCTTGCGGAGCTGGCCGAGCCGGTCCCACGGGCCGAGCCAGTCGTCCAGGTAGACGTCGGGGAAGCGGTTGCCCTGCATCTCCTTGATGTCGGCACCGGCCGCGAAGGCCTTCTCCGAGCCGGTGACGACCAGACAGCCGATCTCCGGGTCACGGTCGAAGGCGGTGGCGGCGGCCACGACCTCGTTCATCAGCTGCGTGTTCAGCGCGTTGAGCGCCTTCGGCCGGTTGAGCGTGATGATGCCGACCCGGCCCTTGCGGTCCACCAGGATCGTCTCGTACTCGGTCATCGTCCTTGACTCCCTTCGCTGCGCCGCCGCTCGGCGCGCGTCCTGACGGTGGATACGATCTCCGACCGACCGGTCGGTGCGCCAGTCTCGCCAGGCGAGACGGTCGTCACCTCAGGCCGGACCCAGGCCGAGCGGGTCGCCGGTCGGTACGAAGAAGCGGGCCACGTCCTCGGCGGTGACGTCGGCGAGCGCGGCCGGCTTCCACTGCGGGTCGCGGTCCTTGTCGACCACCTGGGCGCGGATCCCCTCGACCAGGTCGTGCGAGTCCAGCGCGGCGCAGGAGATCACGTACTCCTGCTCCAGGGTCTCGCCGAGGCTGCGGTGGCCGCGGGCCCGGCGCAGCGCGGCGAGGGTGACCTTGAGGGCGGTCGGCGACTTGGCGCGGATCTCCGCGGCGGCCGCGGCCGCCGCGGGCTCGCCGGCGGCGTCGAGCCGGTCGAGGATCTCCTCGACGGTGTCGGGGGCGTAGCAGTGGTCGATCCACCCGCGGTGCCCGGCGAGGGCGGCGGCCGGCGGTTCGGCGGCGTGCGCGGCGAGCGCCTCGGCCG
>NZ_JBEYFP010001182.1:0-1508 GCF_040634455.1 Kitasatospora sp. NPDC007106 | reverse complement strand
CCGCCATGGCTGCGGCGGTGAGCCACAGGGTGGTGACGAGGCCCTCGAAGATGAGGTCGGCGAAGAGGTAGTGGCCGACGACGTCCCAGTGCAGGTTGGGGTTCTTGGCGAGGGAGCCGACGAGCCCGACGAGCGAGAGCAGGGCGGTGGCGGCGGCTATCCAGCGGCCCCAGTGGCGTACGGGGACGGCGGTGAGTTCGTCGGCGCGTACGGGGGCGCCGTCGGTCCGGGTCATGGGGGCGGAGGTGTGGGAGGCGGTCATGTCAGTCCACCGCGCCGTTCCTGGTGGCCTGCTGGACGGCGATCGAGGCGGCACCGTACGGGGCGTAGATCTTGGCGAGGGAGCCGTCGTCGATCAGCTGCTGGAGCGCCTTCCGGACGGCGTCGGTGAGCTGCGGCAGGTTCTTGGCGATGGCGATGCCGTTGGGTGAGGCGTTGTAGCCGCCGAGCGCGGCGGGGTCGTCGACGACCTCGAAGGCGGCGCCTCCGTCGGCGGTCTTCGCCGCCCAGCCGGCGGCGGGCTTGGTGAGGACGTCGGCGACGACCTTGCCGGAGCGCAGGGCGAGCTGGGCGTCGGAGTCCTTGGGGAAGGTCTGGAGGTGGATCGCGCTCCGGCCGAGCCCGCGACACCTGTCCTGGTGCTTCTCGAGGAGCTTCTGCTGGTTGGTGCCGGTCTGGGCGGCGACGGAGCGGCCGCACAGGTCGTCGAGGGTGACGATCCTCTGGGGGTTGCCCTTGGCGACCATGATGCCGGTGCCGGAGGCGGAGTAGTCGACGAAGTCGACGACCTGCTCGCGTTCCTTGTTGTCGGTGATGGCGGAGATCGCGGCGTCGTACTTGCCGGCCTGGACGGCGGGGACGATGCCGTCGAACTTCTGCGCCTGGAACTCGAACGTGACGCCGAGCTTCGCGCCGAGGGCCCGGCCGAGGTCGAGGTCGAGGCCGGTCATCTCCTTGCTGCCCTCGGAGACGTACATCTCGAACGGGGGGTAGGGGATGTCGGTGGCGACGCGGACCTTGCCGGACTTCTTGATCGCCTCCGGCAGGGAGGCGTGGAGGGCGGCGTCGGGGGTGACGGTGACGCCCGCGATCGTGACCGGGACGGCCGCGGCGGCGGACGGTTCGCCGCCTCCGCCGGCGCAGGCGGACAGGGAGAGGGATCCGCACAGGGCGATGGCCGCCAGCAGGGCCGGTCTGCGGAAGACGAGGGAATTCACGTCGCTACCTTTCGGGAACCTTGGCGGCGCCCGTCGAGCCGCGCCGCGAGCCCTGACGTTACATCCAATGCTCTTCCATTGACAGATGTAACGCAGGATACGAATACGTAACGGCCGACCGCCCTCCGGACGCTGCATCGTTTCCGCATCGCACAGCCAGGATTCTCACCCGGGCAGTCGTTACATCTATCGGCAAGCCGACAGGATCTGTATCTTCCGTTCCCAAGCGCCGATTCGGCGCGCCGCCGCTCCCCCGTCGGCGGCCTTCCCCTGCCCGGGCACGGGGCCATG
>NZ_JBEYFP010001181.1:0-1510 GCF_040634455.1 Kitasatospora sp. NPDC007106 | reverse complement strand
GCACCCCCAGCCCCGGCCGGCGCCTTACGTTTCCTCGGCCGTGCCCTTCTCGCCGCCCTGCTGCTGCGCCCGGCCCGGCTGTGGAGCTCAGTGGCCGTGCCCCCGCATGCCCGCCCCCAACGCCGTGTCCCGCGTCCCGACGCCCGGTCAGACGGTGGTGAAGAGGAAGTCGTCCTTGGCGTAGTAGTTCGGCTGGTGGACCAGTGGTGAGCCGACCTCGGCCGGGCCCGGCCAGATGTCACCGGGCCCGAGCAGGTGGTCGGGGTAGTCGCTCTTCGTGACGCACGGGGCGAAGTGGAGGCGGAAGGCGGTGTTGGTCTGGTTCGGGACGGACTTCCACAGCTGCTCCTCGCGGTCGGTGAGGCATGCCCGCAGGACGACGGTGACCACGTTGCCGCCCTGGGTGGTGCCGTCCAGGCAGCGGCCGTCTGCCGCGTTGCGCACCTGGAGCAGTCCGCCGCTGTTCAGCGGGAACTGCCAGCGCTGCGACGCGCTGCCGTCGCAGGTGGCGAGGTGGACGCCGGCTGCGTCACCGCCGTCCGGGCTGACGCACAGGCCGGAGCGCACGTTCACGAGGCGGAAGGCGGGGATCCGGGGGGTGGGTGACGGCGGCGGCGCGTCCTGTGCCGTGGGTGAACCTGGGGCGGGGGAGGGGGAGTTGCCGTCCGTGGTCGGGGTGGCGGGTGTCGACGGTGCGAGTGCGGTGGGGGAGGGATCCGGTGGTGGCGTGGCCCGCAGCGTGGTGGGCGAAGGGGAAGGCCGAGCCGGGGTGGCCGCGGTGGGCTCGGTCCGGTGGGGGCTGATGTTCGCGGCGGCCATGGTCAGGATGCCGAGGCCGAGGGCGAGGAGGGCGAGCCTGATGGTCCTGTCGGAGGGGCGCCGCAGGGGGTTGGCGGCCGGGGCCGGGCGGTGCTGCACGGAGGGGGGCGTGAGCGGGACGGGCGGCGTGCGCGGGACGGGCAGGGGGAGCGGGGCAGCCGGAGTGGACGGGGCAGCCGGAGTGGGTGGGACGGGTGGCGGAGGCGGGACGGGCAGCCCCGGCGGTGGGGTGGCCGGGACGGTGCCGGTGGGAGGGAGCGGCAGGACCGCGGTGTCGCCGGGTTCCGGCTCGTGGTCGCCCGTCCAGAGCAGCAGTCCTTCGAGGAGCGCGGGGCGTTGCCAGGTGTGGATGGCGGTGAGGTCCGCGCGGGCGCGCGTGCAGGCGGTGCACTTGGCCAGGTGGCGGTCGAGGGTGTCGTCGCCGATGCCGCGGCGGACGGTGTCGCCGAGCCTGGCGGCCAGCTGGCGGCAGTCCCGGCGGGGCGCGTGCGCCACGTAGTACCGCAGGTAGGCGCTGTAGAACCGCTGCACGGGATCCGGCTGCGGGAGTTCGGCGCCGGGGGCGTCGACGGTCGGCGGCGGGGGAGCCGGTTCGGCCGCGTCCGTGAGGCCGCTGCCGTAGGCGAGTTCGTTGCCGTAGCCGACGCCGACGTCGCCGACCAGGGCGAACTGCAGTCCGCAGCGGGCCGGG
>NZ_JBEYFP010001180.1:0-1514 GCF_040634455.1 Kitasatospora sp. NPDC007106 | reverse complement strand
GCAGCCGGCCGGTGCGGCCCGTCAGCACCGGGCCTCCACCAGGCAGGCGGTCTCCCAGTCCCGGTCCGGCACCTCGCCCGGCGTCTCGGCCGGCGGGGCGGCGCGGACGGTGGCGGCCGAACCCCCGGCCAGCCGGACGGCGAACGCGTCGATCACCGAACGGGGGCTGCTGCCGGCGAAGTTGTTGACCAGGACGGCGAAGGCCAGGGTACGGCCGTCGGCCCGCTCGGCGTAGCCCGTCAGGGCGTCCACGCCGGTCATCGAGCCGGTCTTGGCGTGCACCCGGCCCTCGGCGGCGGTGCCGCGCATCCGGTTGGTGAGGGTGCCGCCGACGGCGCGCCGGGCGTCCCCGGCCACCGGCAGCGCCTGGTACCAGGTGGCGAACCAGGGCCTAGTCCGGGCGTACGCCAGCAGCGCGGTGAGCCGGGAGGCGGTCAGCAGGTCGTGCCGGGACAGCCCGGAGCCGTCCACCTGCCGGGCCTCGGTGGGCTCCAGGCCCGCCCGGTGCAGGAAGCCGTTCACCTGGTCGGTGCCGGAGGCCCAGCTGCCGCTGCCGGCCCGCACCCGGCCGATCTCCTTCACCAGGTGCTCGGCGATGCCGTTGTTGCTGAGCTTCAGGAAGGGCGCCATCAGGGCCGAGACCGGCGCCGAGTCGTGGGCGGCGAGGACGGCCGCGCCCGCCGGCGCCCGGCCCTCGCGGGGCGCACCCTGCACCGCGACCCCGTGCCGGGCCAGGGCTGCGGCGAACACGTCGGCGGCCACCAGCGCCGGGGCGTCCACGGCGATCCACTCCTCGCTCGGGCCGCCGTCCGCCGGGACGCTGCCGGAGAGCAGCAGTTCGTTGCCGCCGGGCCTGCGGTCGACCACGGCGGTACGGGCGCTGCCGGCCGCGCCGGTCGCCACCCGGCCGGTGAACCGGACGGGCGCCTCGGCGGGGACGACCCGCACCGCGGCGGGCTGCCCGGACGCCTCCCCGGGGGTCAGCACGACCCGGACGGTGCCCGGGTCGTAGTCGGTGTCGGTGGTGAGGGTCAGCGCGGAGATCTGCGGGCTGTAGTACGCCGCCTGGTCGTCCCACGACCAGCTGGGGCCGAGCGGCACGTCGTCCCAGCGGCTCGCATCGGCCAGCAGGGCGCCGCCGACCTCCGTCACCCCGGCGGCGGCCACCGCCGCGGCCAGCGCGTCGAGGTCGGCCGGCAGCAGCGTCGGGTCGCCGCCGCCGCGCAGCACCAGGTCGCCGTCGATCCGGCCGCCGGTGCGCGGGCCGGCGGCGAGCACCTCGGTGGTGAAGCGGTGGTCGGGGCCGAGCAGTTCGAGGGCGGCCGCCGCGGTCACCGTCTTCTGGGTGGAGGCGGGCAGCAGCAGCGCGCCGGGCGTCCGCCGGTACAGCACCTCGCCGGTGGCCGCGTCGGTGACCAGCGCGGACACCTGGGCACCGGTCAGCGCCCGGTCGGCGAACAGCGCGTCCAGGTCGGAGCCGAGGCTCCGGGCGGCGGCGGACGTCCCCGCGCCGC
>NZ_JBEYFP010001179.1:0-1515 GCF_040634455.1 Kitasatospora sp. NPDC007106 | reverse complement strand
GGTCTGGTCGTGCTGGGGCTCGGGGCGGAGCTGCCCCGCCTGCGCGCGGACTCCGAGACCTCCTGGGGCACGCCCGCGCTGGACGTCGCCGCCGGCGTCGCCGCCCAGCTCGCCGAGGCGGGCGTCACCGACGTGGTGCGCTCCGACGTCTGCACCCTCGAGTCCGACGACCACTACTCCTACCGCCGCGAGCAGCGGACGGGCCGGCTCGCGAGCTACGTCTGGTTGGGCCCCGAAGACTCATGACGAACGACATCTACGGACCGTTCCCGGGCGGCGCCGACTTCTCCGCCGCCCTCGACGCGCGGCAGCGCGAGCGGTACGAGCAGCTCGGCGCCAACCTCGACGTGGTCGAGAAGCGGATCGCGGACGCCTGCTCGGCCGCGGGCCGCGCCCGCGACGAGGTCACCCTGGTCGTGGTCACCAAGACCTACCCGGCCGAGGACACCGCGCTGCTCGCCGGACTCGGCGTCACCGACGTGGCCGAGAACCGCGACCAGGACGCCGCCCCCAAGGCCGAGCAGTGCGTGAACCTGCCGCTGACCTGGCACTTCGTCGGCCAGCTGCAGACCAACAAGGTCCGCTCGGTGGTCCGCTACGCCGACCTGGTGCACTCCGTGGACCGCCCGCGGCTGGTGGAGTCGCTCTCCGCCGGGGTGCTCAACTCCGGACGCGCGCCCCTCGGTTGCCTGGTGCAGGTGGCCCTCGACAAGGAGGCCGGGGAGGGCGCGCACCGCGCCGGGGTGGCGCCGTCCGAGGTGGAGGCGCTCGCCGACCTGATCGCCGCCGCACCGGGCCTCAGGCTCGACGGCCTGATGACGGTCGCTCCGCTGGCCGGCCCGCTGGCCGGCGATCCGGCCGCCGCCTTCGCCAGGCTCGCGGAAATCTCAAGCGCCGTACGGGCGAGCCATCCGACTGCCACGATGGTGTCCGCAGGCATGAGCGGGGATCTGGAGCAGGCCGTGGCAGCCGGAGCGACACATGTACGCGTCGGTACGGCGGTACTCGGCGTGCGGTCACCGCTCGGGTAACGTCACCGGGTAGTAGATCAGACTGCAGGACAAAACAGGACAGAACCTAGCAGCAGTTCCAGTGCGCTAGCGAAAACTTCGTGGATCGCATCTCCGCAGAATCCTCACGGTCTGACGGGCCGTCGGTCCGGCGAGCCCGGACCTCTGCGGGGACCGCAGGCCGAGGCCGGAGCCGGAGTCGATCCACCACAGAGCGGAGGAGACAGGAGCATGGCCGGCGCAATGCGCAAGATGGCGGTCTACCTCGGCCTCGTGGAGGACGAGACGTACGACGGCCAGGGGTACGACCCCGACGACGACTACGACGCGGACCCCGAGCCGATCCGCACCGGCCGCACCGAGGACCTGCGCCCGGCCGCGGCCGAGCGCCCGGCGCCCGCGCCGGTCGCGCACATCGCGCCGCAAGAACGGAAGAGAACACCTCTAACTCCACTCAACACAAGACATATATCGGTAGGTGTCTTCTGCGTGTTAATTGGTGGGG
>NZ_JBEYFP010001178.1:0-1516 GCF_040634455.1 Kitasatospora sp. NPDC007106 | reverse complement strand
CCACCACGACCCGCGCGGACGCCACCGCCGACGAAGCCTTGCTCGCCCGCGCGACCGCCCTGGTCGTGCCGGCGCTCAGCTGACAGCCCTGCTCCGGCCTGCTCCCGGTCCGGACGGGGGCAGGCCGGCGCAGGCGAGCCAGGCCAGGACAGGCCGGGCCGGCCAGGGCGGACCGGGGCCGCGGCTACGATCCGGTCATGAGCATTGTCGGACGGTACACGCGTCTGACACCGTCCCAGTCGGACCGCGCGATGCGGGAGCCCGGCTGGGCACGGGAGTTGGCGGAGGAACTCGCCGAGGCGGAGTCGGAGCGGCAGCTGTCCGTGGCGGACCGGCGGTGCCACGAGGTCGGCACGGCCTGGCACGCACTCGCATTCCTGCTCGACCGTCGGGGCCTTCCGGTGGACCTGCTCCACGGTGAGGCGGAGGTACCGGACACGGCCGCACCCGGCTACGGGCCGCCGCGGCTGCTGGACCCGGAACGCGTCCGGCTCGCCGCCGACTCCCTCGCCGAACTCCCGCCCCATGTCCTGACCGAGGGTGTCACCGCTGACGATCTGGCGCAGGCGCACGTGTACCCGGCCGGTCTGTGGCAGCGCGGGGACGCGCTGGAGGTGGTGGCAGGGCACTACCTCGAGTTGGCGGCGTTCGTCCGCACGGCTGCCCGCTACCGGCATGCCCTGCTGGTCCGCCTCGGCTGACCGCCCTGCCCCGAATCCACTCCCCCGGCCAGAGGATTCGGGCGGCGGACGGGGCAGCAAGCACGCCAACCGCCGCACGGCAGAAGCCCGGAGAGAAGATTCGACGCGTCTTCGGATCTCGCGGCAATTCAGGTCGGGATCTGACCTCAATGCCTCATAACGTAGTTCCTGACCGACGGAACACGTACTTACCGTAAGGCGGACACCTTGAACGAGACCCGGACGATCAACGAGCCCACCACTGCGCCCACCCCCACCGGCGAGCGTGCCGACCTGCTGGTGGCGCTGGCCAAGCAGCGGCACTTCCTGCGCTTCACCACCCGCGACCTCACCGACGAGCAGGCCGGACAGCGGACCACGGCCAGTGAGCTGTGTCTGGGTGGCCTGGTCAAGCACGTCGCCTCGGTGGAGCGGACCTGGGCGGCCTTCATCGTGGAGGGTCCGTCGGCGATGCCCGACTTCACCGCGATGACCGAGGCCGACTTCGCCCGCCGCGCCGACGAGTTCCGGATGCTGCCCGGCGACACGCTCGCCGGCGTGCTCGCCGACTACGAGGAGGTCGCCCGGCGCACCGACGAGCTGGTCGCCGCGCTCCCGGACCTGGACGCCGCCCAGCCGCTGCCGAAGGCCCCCTGGTTCCAGGCCGACGAGGCGTGGTCGGCCCGCCGCGTGCTGCTGCACGTGGTCGCCGAGACCGCTCAGCACGCCGGCCACGCCGACATCATCCGCGAGTCCCTGGACGGCTCGAAGAGCATGGGCTGACCCGCGCCCGCCGTCCTGCGGCCCGTGTCCGGCAGTCGGTGGCCGACTGCCGG
>NZ_JBEYFP010001177.1:0-1520 GCF_040634455.1 Kitasatospora sp. NPDC007106 | reverse complement strand
GGTCCTCGGCCAACACCGACCCGCAGTGGATCCAGGTCGACCTCGGCTCGGCGCACGCTTCTACACCCACCTGTTCGGCGGGCACCCCGAGCTGCTGGACGGCGTCTTCAACCGCGGCAACCAGGTCCACGGCCACCAGCAGCAGGCGCTCGCCGGCTCGGTGGCCTCCTTCGCCACCACGCTCGTGGAGACGCCGGAGCGGGTGCCCGAGCAGTTGCTCCGCCGGATCGCCCACAAGCACGCCTCGCTCGGGATCCGCCCCGACCAGTACGGGGTCGTGCACGACCACCTGATGTGGGCGATCGTCGACGTGCTGGGCGACGCGGTCACCCCGGAGGTCGCCGCCGCCTGGGACGAGGTCTACTGGCTGATGGCCAACGCCCTGATCAACCAGGAACGCGGACTCTACAGCGCCCGCGGAGTGCGGCCGGAGACGGTCTGGCGGGACTGGCAGGTGATCCGGAAGGTCAGGGAGACCTCCGACGTGGTCACCTTCGTGGTCAAGCGGATCGACGACCGGCTGGTGAAGACCTCGCTGCCCGGCCAGTACGTCACCGTGCGGATGCGGATGCCCGACGGGAAGCTCCAGCCGCGCCAGTACAGCCTGACCCGGGCCGACGACGGCGAGCACCGCCAGTTCTCGGTCAAGCGGGTGCGCGGCGAGGGCGGCGACCCCGACGGCGAGATGTCCACGCTGCTGCACGACTCGGTACGGGTCGGCGACACCCTGACGCTGTCGCTGCCCTACGGCGACGTCGTACTGGACGACGCCGGACGGCCGGTGGTGTTCGCCAGCGCGGGCATCGGGATCGCCCCCGTGGCGGGGATGCTCTCGCACCTGGTCGCGGCCGAGTCCGGACTGCCCGTCACCCTGCTGCACGCCGACGTCGACGACGCGTCCCTCCCGCTGCGCCGCCAGGTGGTCGGCGACGTCCTGGCGCTGAAGAACGCCCGGATGTACCTGTGGTTCGAGAAGGACGCGCAGAGCCACGAGCCGGTGGACGGGGTCTTCCACGGGCTGATGGACCCCACGGCGGTCGACCTCCCCGCGGACGCCCTGTACCACCTGTGCGGGCCGCTGCCCTTCATGCAGGCCGTGCGCAGCAGCCTGATCGACCGCGGGGTCGCCCCGCGCGACATCCAGTACGAGGTGTTCGGCCCCGACCTGTGGCAGGCCGACCTGGACTGAGGGCCGAGCGGCCCGACGTTTACGGTGGCCACGCCGCGGTATACGCGCTGGTCAGCAGGCAGGGCCCGGACCACGGTGCCGGTCCCGGCCGGGAGGCGGACCGGCTCCAGGCATCTCCCCGGACCACCTCCCTCACACGGCCCGCAGCACATCCAAGGAGGCCACCGTGATCATCCTCGGCGTCATTCTGCTCATCATCGGCTTCGCCACCGGCATCGGGTTCCTGTGGACCATCGGCATCGTCCTCGCCCTCATCGGCCTCGTCCTGTGGGTCGCCGGCCTCACCGGCCACGCCGTCGGCGGCCGCCGCCACTACTACTGACCCGGTCAC
>NZ_JBEYFP010001176.1:0-1521 GCF_040634455.1 Kitasatospora sp. NPDC007106 | reverse complement strand
GCAGGACGAAGGCCATCTCACGGGCCTTCAGCAGCGGGTTCATCGGCACCACGACGGCGCCGGCGCGCAGCACGGCGTAGTAGGCGACGGGGAAGAGCGCGACGTTGGGCAGGACCAGGGCCACCCGGTCGCCGGGCCGGACGCCGTCCGCGTGCAGCAGTGCGGCCAGCCGGGCGCTGGCGTCCTCCAGCCGGGTGTAGCTCAGGACGGTCCCGTCCTGCCGGACGGCGGTCCGTTCCCCGTGCTCCCGGGCCGAGGACACCAGGAGCGAGGCGAGGTTGGTCATGGCGTGGTCTCCTTCGGGGCGAGCCGGTGGTGGCTCCGGTACGGGAGGCGGACCGTGCGGTCCGCCCGGTGCTGCGGGGCGATCACGTCGCGGGGTGGGACGCCGCCGCGGCCGGGGGCGGTGTCGGCCCGGTGCGGGTCCGTCCACAGGGCGGGCGGCAGCGGCCGGCCCCGGCGCAGGGCGAGCCAGAGCCGCAGCAGGTGGCGGCGGTGTCCGGGGCCGTCCCGGTAGGCGGAGCGGGAGTGCAGGACGGCGAGGTTGTTGACCAGGAGCAGGTCGCCGGCCTCCAGGTCGAGGTCGAGGCGGGCCGCCGGGGAGGAGGCCGCCCCGTCGATCAGGTCGAACAGTTCGGTGTCGGCCGGCTCCAGCCGCGGCGCGTCGGGGAACCGCTGTGCGGACTCCAGGTGGCACCGGTGGTAGCGCAGGCTGAGCCGGCCGGCGTGCCAGCAGGCGAGGGGCACAGTGTCGTAGGGGCGCTCGCCCGGGCCGTGCTCCTCCCTGCGGTCCACGGCGTACCGGCGGTAGAGGCGGCGCGCCAGGTCGGGGCGGTGCGCCAGGACGGCGTTGTGGACGGCGGCGGAGCTGGCCAGGCCGATCCGTCCGCCCGCGGCGGCCGGGCGCAGGCAGAGCAGGGCGAGGACGTCGGAGCCGTCGGTGTGGAACCCGAGGGCGTTGCGGGTCTGGTAGCCGCGGGTCGCGGGGTCGGCCAGCGTCCGGCCGGTGTCGCGAACGTGGCCGAGCAGGTGGCCGGCGGCGTTCTGGGAGACCGGGGCGCCGAGGTGCCGGCCGATCCCCCAGAGGACGTTGGCCGCCGCGCCCGCGCCGCACCGGTCGACCGGCAGGCCCTTCACCAGGACGAATCCCCGGCCGTTCTCCAACTCCTCGGCGATGCCGTCCAGTTCGGCGGCGAGGGTCGGCAGCGGGAAGTCCGCCGCGGTCGACCTCAGCAGGGTGGTTCCGCGGCTGCGTGCGGTGTGCAGTGCGGCGTCCAGCTCGGCGAGGTGCGCCGGTGACAGCCGGACGGTCCACGTGTCGCGGCCCGCCAGGTCGGGGCCGTGCCAGGCGGCCGGTCCGGTGAGGTGCTCCTGCAGCATTCCGTGGGCTCCTTCCCCCGCCGGGCGGCCGTCCGCCGCCAGGGGCCGGGCTGCCGACCTGCTCGGCGGTGGTGCAACGCTAGGAGTCCGCCCGTCGCACTGCTTGACTTCACGTGACAGTTGGCTTACCACTTGGGGACA
>NZ_JBEYFP010001175.1:0-1521 GCF_040634455.1 Kitasatospora sp. NPDC007106 | reverse complement strand
CAAAACCGGCATTCGGGTTCATACTTGTTTTGTGGCGGACGAGCACGAGCCCCGCACGAGCTGGACGTTCCTGACCCAGCACGCCCGGGTGCTGCTGATGATCTCGCGCGACCCGCAGGTGCGCGTACGGGATCTCGCCGCCGCGTGCGGACTGACGGAACGGGCCGTACAGGCGGTCATCACCGACCTGGAGAGCGCCGGCTACCTCACCCGCACCCGGCACGGCCGCCGCAACCACTACCGCGTCGCCCGCCACACGCACTTCCGCCACCCCGCCGAGGCCCAGCACGAGATCTCCGGCTTCCTGGAGATGTTCGCCGACCTCTCACCGCCCACCGGCACCGACGGCACACCCGACGGCCGTCCCGACGACCGGCACGGCCACAGGCACGACCGCGACAGGGACTACTGATCCGGCCCACCGAACGGATCCCGCGCCACGCAGGGAGGACACCGATGACCGACACCGACACCCTCAACGGCGACGACACCCTGCCGGCCGCGGCCGCCACCAAACTCGCCGAGCTGAAGCGCCTGGCCTGCGCCGCAGTGGACCACTGGAACAACGGCGACCACAAGGGCGCGTACGACGCCCTCGGCGCCGCCATACCGGCCGCCGCCGCGGCCGCCACCGCCCTGAACCTCCTACTCGAACTCGACCGGGCCTCGGCCCGCACCGGGGAAAGGGAGCGCAGCCCCCACGACGGCATCACCAGACGGTGGGGATGATCCGGCCGCCAATGCCCCGGCCGTACACCCCCGCCCGAACCGAACGGCCCGGCCCCGGGCCGCCCGCTCCGCCGGCAACCGACCACCGAGCAGGCCGGATCCTCGCCCGCACGAAGCCGGACATGTCAGCTGCTCCGCCCGGAAGGGAGCGCGCCCATGACCACCCGACACCTCCCACCGCCCTCCCCCGCCCACCGCGGCGCCACGCCCCTGCTGCTGACCACCGTCACGGACGCCCCCGGCCCGGCACGCGCGTCCTCCATCTCGACGGCGAGATCGACCAGGACCGCCGCCCCGGAGAACGCGCTCGCCGCAGCCCCACCGCCGGGTCCGACGGCTGCTGGAGATCACCGGCGCCGACCACCTCTTCGCCCTCTGCGGCAGCATCGGGGCCGCCCTGAACGGCCACCGCCCGAACACGCCGCTCCCCCGGGAAGGGATGCAGACGTGTCGAGCGAGCTGAAGACCAGTACCAGGCGCATCGGCCGGGCCGTGGTGTGCGTTCTCGCCGGCGACCTTCACCAGGGCACCGCCGACCAGGCACAGCACGCCCTCGACGCGGCACTCGCCGAACTCCCGGACGTCCTCGCGGTCGACCTGAGCGGCATCGAACTGCTCGCCTCCGGCGGGCTCAACACCCTGCTGCGGGCCAGGACCGCGGCCGCCGACCGCACGGTGCCCACCGTCCTGGTCGCACCCAGCACCGGGGCACGCCGGGTCCTGGAACTCACCGACACCGCAGAGCTGTTCCCCGTCTACGCCACCGCCGAGGAAGCCGCCCGGCACCGCGAG
>NZ_JBEYFP010001174.1:0-1524 GCF_040634455.1 Kitasatospora sp. NPDC007106 | reverse complement strand
CTCGGCACCGTGCTGGCCGTCCTGCTGGTCGGCAGCTGCATCACGCTCTACATGGTGAACAAGGACGACGGGAAGTCCGCCGCGGCCTCCACCCCGGACGCGGCGGCCACCGCATCGCCGACGCCCTCCGCCGACCCGGTGCCGCCGATCAAGGACAACGCCAAGGTGCTGCCGACCGTCACCGGCGAGTTCGGCACCAAGGCGACCATCGCCCTGCCCAAGGAAGCCTCCGACGGCACCTTCGTCGTCAAGGAGCTCAAGTCCGGCGACGGCGCCAAGGTCGACAAGAACACCTGGGTGACCGCCGACTTCTCCGCCATGAACTGGAGCACCGGCAAGGAGATCGAAGGCTCCTACAAGAGCGGCAAGCCGCAGCTCTTCCAGGCCGGCGCCGGCAAGCTGATCCCGGCCCTCGACCAGGCCGTCACCGGCCACAAGGCCGGCAGCCGGCTGCTCGTGGTCGCCCCGCCGGCCGCCGCCTTCGGCTCGCAGGGCAGCAGCGGTATGGGCGTCGGCGCCAAGGACACCCTGGTGTTCGTGATCGACATCAAGAACGCCACCGCCCCGGACACCGTGCTCAGCGGCGACATGACGGCTCCGCCGGCCGACATGCCGAAGGTCAAGGACAACGGCAAGAAGCCCGCCGACATCACCCCGGTGCCCGGCACCCCCGAGGTCAAGGACCTCAAGTCGCACGTCCTGATCCAGGGCAAGGGCCGCAAGATCGAGGCCGGCGAGAAGGTCCTCGTCCAGTACACCGGCGCGCTGTACAAGGACGGCAAGGTCTTCGACTCCTCGCTCAAGCGCGGCCAGGCCTTCACCTTCGTCACCGGTGGCGGCGGCGTCATCGAGGGCTGGGACAAGGGCATCACCGGGCAGACCGTCGGCAGCCGGGTCGAGCTGGTGATCCCCGCCTCGCTCGCCTACAAGGACCAGGCACAGGGCGACATCCCCGCCAATTCGACACTGGTCTTCGTGATCGACATCCTGGATGCCGGCGTCGGCGCCCAGGACTAGTCCCGGGGCGGACGACCGGGGCCGTTCCCGGACCGCGCGACACGTCGCGCGGTCCGGGAATGGCCCGGACGGGCAGCGGCGCGCCGTACGGTGGACCGCAGCGGTGCCTGCCGCCCCGTCATGCCCGTACCACCGAACGAGATGAGTCTGTTGTGAGCCTTTCCAAGCCGGAGATCGACTTCCCGGGCGGCGAGCCGCCGGCGGAGCTTCAGATCCGCGACATCGTGGTGGGCGACGGCGCCGAGGCCAAGGCCGGCGCTGTCGTCGAGGTGCACTACGTCGGTGTCACCTTCTCCACCGGCGAGGAGTTCGACGCCTCCTGGAACCGCGGCCAGACCTTCCGCTTCCCGCTCGGCGCGGGCCGCGTCATCAAGGGCTGGGACCAGGGCGTCCAGGGCATGAAGGTCGGCGGCCGGCAGATCTCCACCGCCATCGGCAGCAACTCCGAGCAGATCACCTCGGCCGGCTTCACCGGCGTGACCATCGCCGTCGAGGTGCTCACCGGCG
>NZ_JBEYFP010001173.1:0-1525 GCF_040634455.1 Kitasatospora sp. NPDC007106 | reverse complement strand
GGTCTGCCTGGCGCTCGGGCTCGCCGACACGGTCGTCACGCCCGGTGCCGGCGGCGCCGGCCGGTTCGCCGGCGGCCACACCGCCAACCGCAGGCCCGCCGCGCCGTGGCACCTCGCCGACCTGGCCGGCGCCGGCGGCCTGCGCTCCACCGGCAACGACCTCGCCGCCTTCCTGCGCGCCCAGCTCGGCGGGGCGCCCACCGACACCGCCGAGGCGATCGTCCTCACCCGGCAGGTGGAGCACCGCACCGGCCCGTTCTCCTGGACGCACCTCGGCTGGTCGGCGCACCGCTCGCACCCGCAGCAGGGCGGCCACCTGCAGATCTGGCACAACGGCCGCACCGGGGGCTTCGCCTCGTACGCCGGCTTCGACCCGGAGACCGGCACGGCCGTCGCCGTCCTCGGCAACACCGGCCGGTCCGTGGACGCCGCCGGCGCGGGCCTGCTGCGCACCCTGCAGGAGGCTGCCGCCGGCCGGGCGCGCGACGGTCAGTAGGTGTCGGTCCTGACGGAGTGCCAGGCGCCGCCCTGCACCGTGTGGACGGTGAGCTGCCGGTTGGTGGTGTCGCCGTATTCGTCGAAGGAGACCGCCCCGGTCCTGCCGTCGAAGGAGACGCCCGCCATCGCCTCCGCCACCTTGGCCCGGGCGTCGGACGGCAGCGTGCCGCCGTTCGCGGCCACCGCGGACTTGACCGCCTCGATGACGGCCCAGGCCGCGTCGTACGCGTAGGCGCCGTACTGGCCGGCGTCCTCCGGGTAGCTTGCGGCCCGGTAGTCGTCGAGGAAGGCCGTCCCGCCGTTGAGCGCGTCGGTGGGCGCGCCCACCGAGGTGGCCAGGTCGCCCTCGGCCCGGCCGTTCAGCCGGGTGTACTCGGTGTCGAAGATGCCGTCGCCGCCCATCAGCGGCACCGTCGCGCCGCCCTCCTTGAGCTGCCGGGAGAGCGGCGCCGCGTCCGGGTACTCCCCGCCGTAGTAGACCGCCTCGGCGCCGCTGGCGCGGACCTTCGCCGCCAGGGCGGCGTGGTCGGTGCTGCCCGGTTCCACGTGCTCCGAACCGACGACCGTGCCCCCGAGGGCGGCGACCTCGGCGGTGAACCCGTCGGCGAGCCCGGCGCCGTAGGTCTTCCGGTCGTCGATCACGAAGAACTTCGTCTTCTTCGCGACCTTGACGAGGTACCGGGCGGCGAACGGGCCCTGCAGGGCGTCCGTGGTGGTGGTGCGGTAGTACACGGGGTACGGGCGCGACTTGACGCCCTTCTGCCAGTCGCTGCCCAGGGTGAGCACCGGGTTGGTGTTGGCCGGCGAGACGTCCACCAGCCCGGCCGATGCGAACGAGGGCAGCATCGACTGGGCGACGCTGGAGTTCAGCGGACCGACCACGCCGAGCACCCGGTCGTCGGCGACGAGCGCATCGGCGTTCTGCCGGCCGGTCTGCGGCTGGGCCTGGTCGTCCAGCGCCTTCAGCTCGAAGGTGACACCCGGGACGTACGTCCGCCGGTTGGCCGTCCGCACGGCGAGGTCGGCC
>NZ_JBEYFP010001172.1:0-1529 GCF_040634455.1 Kitasatospora sp. NPDC007106 | reverse complement strand
CCCGGGCGGCGGCGGGCGGGTCCTCCCCCGCGGACGGCATCGCCGGCCTCGCGGATGCCCTGGACGGGGTGTGGGGGCGGCATGCCGGCCGCCCCCACGCTCCGCAGCAGGCCGTGCCGGTGCTGTGCGGGCTGAGCCTGGACCTGCTCGCCGACCACGGTGTCCCGCACGCCCGGCCGGTGCTCGCCCTGCTCACCCTCTTCGCGGCGGAGCCCGTTCCGATGGCCCTGCTGAAGGCGGCGGCAGTGGTCGGCCTCCAGGACCCCCGTGGGGTGCGGATCACCGAGGAGGACCTGGAGCGGACGGTGACCGCGTTGCGGGACATCGGCCTCGTCCACGGGACGTCCCTGCTGACGGTGGATCCGCTGGTGAGGGAGGCCGTGCGCGCGGCGCTCGCACACGAGCCGGAGACGGCCCGAGCGGTACACGGGGTGTTCGTCGACCTGCTGGAGCTGGCCGTGCACGCGGTCGATCCCGAGGACCCGGGCCACGCCCCGTGGTGGCCTGCGCTCGCGCCGCACCTCACCGCGGCCCGCGACCTACCGGTGGCCGTGGCCGCGGCCGCGGATCCGCGGCAGGAGGCCCGGCTGACGGCGGCTGCGCAGATCCTGGCGGCCGGTCTGCAGCGTCACGGGTACGTCCGTTCGGCCCGGCTGGTCCGCCGGGAGAGCGTGCCCGGCACCCCCTCGTAGCCGGTGTCCGGCCTGCCTGTCCCCGGCAGTTGCCACACCCTCGCCCGGGGCCGACACCCGTTCCTCGGACGCGTGGGCGGAGCGGCAGCGGCAGGCTCCGCCCGTCCGGCGGGTGTGCGCGGCGGGTCCGTCCCTAGGATCGCCGCGACCACCGGCCCGGCCGACCCCGCCACGTCCGCCACGAAGCGCCCTCGCCCGACGCCGAGTTCGCGCAGCGCCCGCCCGTGGTCGGCAGCCACCACCAGTCCCGCGCCGAGGAGCATCACCCGCCAGCCCGCCAGGACCGGCCGCCGGAGCGGGCGCGGCAGCCCCGCGACCGACCCGCGCAACCGCGCGCAGTGGAACGGGACGTGCCGCTCCTCGTCCGCCAGGATGCGCCGGGCGACCTCCGAGGTCAGCGGGTCGCCGGTGCCGTCCCGCAGCGCCCGGTAGTAGCGCAGGGCCACGACCTCCGCGACCATCAGGAGCAGCAGCTCCGCGTGGAGCCCCGCCGAACGGCGCATGCGTGCGAACACCGTGTCGCTCCAGTGGCCGGCCGACGTCGTCGCCCCGCCCGCCGCCAGCAACCGGGCGAGCAGCCGCGCGTGGTTGTGCTCCTCGTCCTCGAACAGCCGCACCGCTGCGGCGTAGTGCGGGTCGCCCGCGGCGTCCGCCTTGGCGATCAGGTTCGCGCCGTCGCCGTCCTCGCCGAGCTGGAAGCGCTGGACGCTCGCCCGCACCGCCGGGGACAGCCGGGCACCCGGCTCCCAGGAGGGATCGGGCGTGGCGCCACGGCGATCCCGTTCGGCCTCGAAGTCCCGCACCCAGGCGACGAATTCCGATGCAGCCATGCCCTGC
>NZ_JBEYFP010001171.1:0-1535 GCF_040634455.1 Kitasatospora sp. NPDC007106 | reverse complement strand
GCCCCCGCGGCGCCGGTCGCCGCCAAGCCGTCCGGCCTCTCGGTGCGGGCGCGGCTGGGCCTGGTCGGGCTCGGCATGCTCGCGATGTTCCTGCTGGTCGCCTTCGCCCCGGCCCAACTGGCCGAGAACTTCACGGTGTTCACGCTCGCCGTGGTGATCGGCTACTACGTGATCGGCAAGGTGCACCACGCCCTGCACACGCCGCTGATGTCGGTGACCAACGCGATCTCCGGCATCGTCGTGATCGGCGCGCTGCTGCAGATCGGGCGCGAGAACGCGGTGGTCACCGTGCTGTCCGCGGTGGCGATCCTGCTGACCAGCGTCAACATCTTCGGCGGATTCGCCGTCACCCGCCGGATGCTCGGCATGTTCTCGAAGGGCCGATGACCGATGACGTACACGACGGCCGCCCACGCCGCGGACCTGGTCGCCGCACTGCTGTTCATCCTCAGCCTCGCCGGGCTCTCCCAGCACCGGACCTCGCGGGCCGGTGTCGCCTACGGCATCGCCGGCATGGCGCTCGCGCTCGTGGCCACCGTGGTGGTCGCGGCGCACGACATCTCCGCGGGCGCGGTCTCGCTGATCGTGGTCACCATGGCCGCGGGCGGCGCGATCGGCCTGTGGCGGGCCCGCCGGGTCGAGATGACCCAGATGCCCGAACTGATCGCCGTCCTGCACAGCTTCGTCGGCCTGGCCGCGGTGCTGGTCGGCTGGAACAGCTACCTGGAGGTCGAGCAGCACGGCGCCGCGCAGACCCTGGTCGGCTCGGACCTGCTGCGCATCCACCACGCCGAGGTGTTCATCGGCATCTTCATCGGCGCGGTCACCTTCACCGGCTCGATCGTCGCCTATCTGAAGCTGTCGGCGCGGATCAAGTCCAGCCCGCTGATGCTGCCGGGCAAGAACGCGCTCAACGTGGCGGCGCTGGTGGCGTTCGCGGCGCTGACGGTGTGGTTCACGATCAGCCCGAGCCTCGGCCTGATGATCGCGGTGACGGTGCTGGCGCTGCTGCTGGGCTGGCACCTGGTCGCCTCGATCGGCGGCGGCGACATGCCCGTGGTGGTCTCCATGCTGAACAGCTACTCGGGCTGGGCGGCGGCGGCGGCGGGCTTCCTGCTGAACAACAACCTGCTGATCGTCACCGGTGCGCTGGTCGGCTCCTCCGGTGCCTACCTGTCGTACATCATGTGCAAGGCGATGAACCGGTCCTTCATCTCCGTCATCGCCGGCGGCTTCGGCATCGAGGCGCCCGCCGCGCAGGACGCGGAGCAGGGCGAGCACCGCGAGAGCAGCGCGCAGGACACCGCGCAGATGCTCGCCGAGGCCGACTCGGTGATCATCACGCCGGGCTACGGCATGGCCGTCGCCCAGGCCCAGCACCCGGTCGCCGAGCTGACCCGGGTGCTGCGCGAGCGCGGCGTCGAGGTCCGCTTCGGCGTCCACCCGGTGGCGGGCCGCCTGCCCGGGCACATGACCGTGCTGCTGGCCGAGGCCCGCGTGCCGTACGACATCGTGCTGGAGATGGACGAGATCAA
>NZ_JBEYFP010001170.1:0-1536 GCF_040634455.1 Kitasatospora sp. NPDC007106 | reverse complement strand
CACCGGCCGCCCGGGACGGGGCGTCAGGCCCCGCACGACGGCCTCCAGCGCCTCCTCCTGGTGCCCCCGCAGCGCAACCCCGCCACCTGCCGGCCGCATACCCTGACCCCACCGTCCCAGCCACTCGCCATCGCCGCCTGGGCTACGCCCGCTCGACGCACCCGCATGACGGAGACTGCCACACGCGGCGTCCCGTCCTGCCTGCCTTCCAGGCCGACACCAGCAATCGAGAGAAGTACACGCCCAGTTGGTCCTTCTCGGTAGACTGCAGGTACATGGACGGCGATCAGCAGCGGGACGAATGGCGGGCCACTCTGGCCCAGCAGGTCATCACCGACTGCCTTGGCCAATGGCTACGGTCGGCCAATGAGGCGGCGGTGGCCGCGGTCGGTTCTGAGCACGCCGCCGAGAGTTCGCGGCGGGCCCTGCAGGCCAGCGAACGGTTGACTCGTTGGCGTGAGCACGGCGACCTCGGCGGCGACACGGCCGCCCGGATCGCCGACGCGGTGGTGCAAAGGATGAAGGATGACGAGAGGGGCGTTCGGGCCGCGGAGAAGGCCGACGACTCATTTCCGTCCTTCGACAGCAGTTACCGGGCCGCGGCAACCTGCCAGTGGCTCCGTGACCAGGGCTATGAGATTCCCGTCTATCCCGAGGAGCCGGGTATGTGACCTGAATCCAGGTCGGTGGCCTGTTCGTGGACGCGCGGTCAGAGCGCCCGGAACGATCACCAGGACAGGGATCAGGACAGGGATTCCGTGCACGGCCCCGCTACCCGTCATGAGCACAGCCGGCGCCGCCGATCGCCGGTCCGCCTGACGGCGATGCCGAGGAGCCAGGCTGAGCCGTCGGCCGTCACCGGAAGGAGTTCCGAACAAAGTCGAGCAGTATGCGCCGGAAATGTGGAACCGGGGCTTTCCGGAGAATCGCATTCGCTGGAGCGGAATCCCGACCGCCACGGTCCACCTTCCGGTGGATGTAAACGGCGATGCGCGGTGCAGCCGGCCCGTCCCGGGCTGCCGGGGCGACCGTCCCCGCCGACTGGCGGCCGCCCGCTGCGCGCCGCTCTGCGCCGGGCGCCTGTCCCCCCGGCTCGGTCTGATCCTGCGGCCATGCTGGGCAACTACCCTGGCGCGAATGCCTGTTGGCGGCTGTGGCGCCGCAGTGGTGCCGTCTTGCGGGCGGCGCCGACACGACCGGGGCGGAATATTCCACCGCCGCGCACTCGAGCCTGCTAGGCTCGTCGATAGTTGCAGTAGTGGTTCCCATGAACTTTGTGTGCGCCTGCTGATGTATCGCAGGCGCATTTTTGTTTCCCGGCTCTTCCCCGGGTGGGTGCTCATCGCGGCGACTCGAAGCCCGCGCGGTGCGTGCTTCGGACAGCCCCTTGAAGGAGATTTCTTTATGGCTAATGGCACTGTGAAGTGGTTCAACGCGGAAAAGGGCTTCGGCTTCATCGAGCAGGAGGGTGGCGGCCCCGACGTCTTCGCCCACTACTCGAACATCAACGCCAACGGCTTCCGCGAGCTGCTCGAG
>NZ_JBEYFP010001169.1:0-1537 GCF_040634455.1 Kitasatospora sp. NPDC007106 | reverse complement strand
GGGAGGTGCCCCCACGCGCCCCTTGGGGTTCACCCGCTCCTGGCGGTTCACCCGCCGCTGAGGGTTCACCCTCCTTCGCGGAGGCGCTGGATCTGGCGGTCGGCGAGTTCGGTGGTGCGGCGCATGTGGCGGGCGAGGAAGGCGAGTTCCTCCTCGGTGTACTCGGCCAGCATCGCGTCCCAGCCCTCGCCGAGTTCGCCCCAGAGTTCGCCGAGGCGGGCCGCCGCCTCGGGCACCGGTTCGACCAGCACCCGCCGGCGGTCCTCCTCGTCGCGCCGGCGGGTGACGTAGCCGGCCCGTTCCAGCCGGTCCACCAGGCGGGTGGCCGAGCCGCTGGTGAGCCCGGTCAGCTCGGCGATCCGGCCGGTGGTGAGCGGCCCCTCCTCCATGCCCAGCAGGTTGAGGCACTGCACGTCGGTGGGGTGCAGCCCGAGCCGGTCCGCCACCGCCTGGTTGAACAGCGCGTACGAGGCGAGGTAGCGGCGGGAGTCGGCTTCCAGGTCGTGCGGCCGCATGGGCATCCTCCCGATAAATTATCTGCGTGATGCAGAGAACTCGTCCTAAAGTGTCTGCATGACGCAGACATCATATGTCGCGGTGGCCGGAGCCACCGGTACGCAGGGCGCCGCCGTGGTCGACGCCCTCCTCGCGCGGGGCCTGTCCGTCCGCGCCCTCACCCGCACCCCCGACTCGGCCGCCGCCCGCTCGCTCGCGGCCGCCGGCGCCCGGGTGGTGGCCGCCGACTTCGACGACCGGGAGTCCCTGGACACCGCCCTCGCCGGCGCCGCCGCCCTCTTCGCCATGTCGACGCCGTTCGGCACGGACCTCGCCACCGAGGTCCGCCAGGGCACCGCCCTGGTCGAGGCCGCCGCCGACGCCCGGGTCGGCCACATCGTGTTCACCTCCGCCGCGCACGCCGACCGCGACACCGGCATCCCGCACTTCGACAGCAAGTACCGGATCGAACGCCGGCTCGCCGGGCTCGGCGTGCCCTGGACCGTCCTCGGCCCCGCGGCCTTCATGGAGAACTACGCGGGGGAGTGGACCCTGCAGGGCCTGCGCGAGGGCAGCTTCGTGCTCCCCATGCCGCCCGAGTGCCCGCTCGCGCTCGTCCCCGCCCGTGACATCGGCGCCTTCGCCGCGCTCGCGCTCACCCGCCCCGACGAGTTCGCCGGCCGGCGGATCGACCTCGCCTCGGACACCCTGACCTGCCCCGGGATCGCCGAGGTGCTCAGCTCGGCCACCGGCCGGCCGATCGGCTTCCGCCGCCTGCCGCTCGCCGAGATCGAGGCGTACTCCGCTGACCTCGCCGCGATGTTCCGCTACTTCACCGAGACCGGGCTCGACATCGACACCGCGGCGCTGCGCCGCGACCACCCCGAGGTCGGCTGGCAGGACTTCGCCGCCTGGGCGCACGGCCGCACCTGGCCGCTGTGACCGGACGGGCGGCGACCGGAGCGGCGGCGACCGTGCGAGCCGTGGCCGTCCGGGCCGCCGCCGGAACGGCGGAGGGGGGCCCGCCCGGGCGGGGGCGGCC
>NZ_JBEYFP010001168.1:0-1539 GCF_040634455.1 Kitasatospora sp. NPDC007106 | reverse complement strand
GCCGGTGACGCAGTTCATGCCGATGTAGTCGATGCCCAGCGGCTCCAGGGCGGTCAGCGCCGCACCGATCTCCGAGCCGAGCAGCATGGTGCCGGCCCCGTCGTGGCGGCGACCTCCAAGATCCGGCGCGCGCCGGCCGGGACGGCATCCCGGTCAGGGTGGCGCGCCCGGCGACGTCACCAGCGCCCTCATCCTGGTGGCCGCCGCGGAACGCCTGGAGGTCGTCAGTCCCACGGCGCGGGAGACCTTGCCGTGCGTGCCTTCCGCATCGTCAACAACCCAACACGCCTTGCCCGTCTGAAGTGTCAGTGGCGTGTCGTGCAGTTCCTCGCGTCCCTGGGAGCGGTCAGCCGTTGAGCCAGTCCTGGTAGCGAGTCGGTGCCAGGCGGGCGCCGGGGCCCGGGGTGAGGACGTTTCCGTGGACGGCGGCGAACAGGCCCGCCTGGTTGTCGACGACGACGGGGCGCCGGTCGCCCCGCGCGGCCAGCGTCATGCGGCCGATCTCGTCGAGCGTGAACGTGTCGGGGCCCGCGATCTCGAGAATCCCGCCGAGCGGCGTGCCGGTGGCCACGTCTGCGAGGACGTCGACGATGTCGCGGCTGGCGATCGGCTGGAGCAACGTCGCGGGCAGTCGCACCGTGGTCTCGTCCGAGGTCCACGACATGGTCGGCTCCATGAACTCGAAGAACTGCGTGGCGCGGACGATCGAGTAAGGCGTCGGACCGCCGCACAGCAACTCCTCCTGGAGCGCCTTGGCGCGGTAGTAGTCCAGTTCGGGGACCTGGTCCACGCCCACGATGGACAGAACCAGCTGGTGGCGCACGCCGGCCCGTTCGCCTGCGGCGAGGAGGTTGCCCACCGTGGTCCGGAAGAACTCGATCGACTGCTCGTCGAACGTGGGGGAGTTGGTCACGTTCACCACTGCGTCCGCGCCGGCGAGCGCGGTGTCGAGGCCGGCCCCGGTGAGCAGATCGACGCCGGACGACAGCGACGCGGCGGTCACCTCGTGGCCTCGTGCTCGTAGCTCGGTGGCGAGCTGCGAGCCGATGAGTCCGGTGCCGAGGACGGTGATCTTCATGGTGGGCCTTCCTACGTGAGTCGATCCCCCGCGAACTCGAACAGCTGTATGGACACTCTTGCCGCCTTCCGGCCTTCCCGCCTCTCCGCCTCTCCGCGGCACCGCTGCGCCGGCCACGGACTGCCGGGCGTCAGGGCAGGCGGAGGGTCTGTCCGGGGAGGATGACGTCGGGGTTGTCGCCGATGACGTCCTGGTTGGCGGCGTAGAGGGCCGGCCAGCCGCCGGGCAGTTGCAGGGTTCGGGTGATGCCGTCGAGGGTGTTGCCGTCCTGGACCACGACGGTCGCCGAGTCGGCCGGGATCGGGCCGGTGTCGGCATCGGCCGCGGTGTCCGGTTCGGCGGCGGGTTGCTGGGTGGCGGGCCGGGGCGCGGGTACCGCGTGGTGGGCGGTGGTGTTGTGGCCGGTGCGGGTGCCGCAGGTGGGCCAGGGGGTGAGGCCGCGGTGGGCGGCGAGGTGTTCG
>NZ_JBEYFP010001167.1:0-1549 GCF_040634455.1 Kitasatospora sp. NPDC007106 | reverse complement strand
GGCGGGCCGGGGCGGCCGGGCGGCGCTGTCCGGGCAGCCGCAGCGGCGGCGGGGGTCCGGCGGAGACGGGCGGGCGGAGCAGCAGCAGGGCGGCGCCGGTCAGCGCGATCGCCACGACGCCGTCCAGCCAGTAGTGGTTGGCCGTGCCCACCACGACCAGGTAGGTCACCGCGGGATGCAGCAGCCAGAGCCAGCGCCAGCGGGAGCGGGTCGCCGCGATCAGGCCGACCGCGACCGTCAGCGCCCAGCCGACGTGCAGCGACGGCATCGCCGCGAACTGGTTGGACAGGCTGTCGGTGGCCGGGTCGCCGTACACCGCCGGGCCGTACACCCGGGCCGTGTCGACCAGCCCGGTCACCTCCAGCATCCTCGGCGGGGCCAGCGGCAGCAGCAGGTGCAGCGCCAGACCGGCGCCGGTGAGGACGGTCAGCACCCGCCGTATCCACACGTAGTGCCCGGGGCGGCGCCAGTACGTCCAGAGCAGGAAGAGCACGGTCGCCGGGAAGTGCACCGTCGCGTAGAAGGCGTTCGCGGTGTGCACCAGCAGGCCGCTGTGGAGCAGCAGGTCCTGGACGTCCGCCTCGCCGGGGAGGTGCAGGGTGCGTTCCAGGTTCCACACGTCGGTGGCGTTGCGGAACGCCTGCGGGACGTGGCCCTCGGCGGCGATCCGGCCCAGCCGGTAGACGGTGTACAGGACGGCGATGAGGAGCAGCTCGCGGACGGGGTGCGGGCGGGAGGGCCGCTCCGGGCACGCGGGCTGCTCGGACGGGGCGGACGGGGCGGTGGGCTGCGGGTCGGCGGGTGGCATGTCCGTCCTGGGAGGGGGTGGGAGTCAGAGGCCGAGGGCGGGGAGGACCACCGCGTCGACGTAGCGGGCGAGGTACTCCGCGTCCGCCTCGGCGCCCTCCAGCAGCGGACGGGCGGCCAGGGCGCCCAGCACCATGTGCGGGACGAACGGCGCCGCCGGGCAGTCCGCGGCCAGCTCGCCCCGGCGGACCCCGCGGTCGAGCATCGCGGCGAGGGCCGCCGTCTCCGGCTCGACGACGAGCGTGCGGAAGGCGCGGAGCAGGTCCGGGTCCTTGTGCATCGCCTGGCCGAGGGCACGCATCAGCGAGGCGTCCCGGAGGGAGGTCGCGCAGCGCAGGCGGAGCAGTTCGCGGAGGTCCCCGCGGAGGGTGCCGGTGTCGACGTCGGCGGCGGTGATGGGGCGGCAGCTGCGGAGGGCTGCCGCGACCAGCTCCGGCTTGCCGTTCCACTGCCGGTAGAGGGTGGCCTTGCTGGAGTGGGTCCGGGCGGCGATCGCGTCCATGGTCAGCGCGTCGTACCCCGCCTCGCGGAGCAGCTCGATCACGGCCTCGTACAGCTCGCGCTCGCGCTCCTCGGTCAGGCGGCTGCGGCGCGCCTTCGGCTCGGCATCCGGCGCCATGGCGACCTCCCGGCGAACGGCAAGGAACGAAACGGTTTCGTACTCACCCTACGCCTACGGACTGACGGGAGGCACAAGCAGGGGCGCTGGGGGCACCTCCCGCCAGCCTTCGGCCGGGAGGTG
>NZ_JBEYFP010001166.1:0-1550 GCF_040634455.1 Kitasatospora sp. NPDC007106 | reverse complement strand
TACTGCAGGGGGGACCCTGTGGGAGAGTAGGACGCCGCCGAACAATTCTTCTGAGAAGCCCCGCCCGGGGACACCGGGCGGGGCTTCTCGCATTTCCGGGTTCGGCACGGCCGGTGTGCGACGGCGACGTAGGGTCGCCCTATGGAGACCACCACGACGCCGCCCTCCGGCGAGAGCATCCGTGTCATGTCCGAGCTGACCGCCGAGGATCTCTTCCTTGCGAAGTCCGTGCTGACGGCGGCCTCCGTCGACGACGGCCGGGAGGCGGTCTCGGAGGCGGGCCGGCTGCGGCTCCGGGTGGGCGCGGGTCGTCCGGGCGTGCGGCACCTGCTGCAGACGCTGAACGGCCGTCCGGCGGGATACGCGCAGCTGGAGGTCGCCGGCGACGGGAGTTCGGCGACGGCTGAGCTGGCCGTCCACCCTGAGCTGCGGCGCCGCGGACTCGGCGGCCGGCTGGCCGAGGCGGTCCTCGCGGAGCTCGCACCGGCCAAGGCGGTGGACTGCTGGGCGCACGGGGGCCACCCCGGTGCGGCCCGGCTGGCGGAGCGGTTCGACGGCGAGCTCGTCCGGGAGCTGCGGCAGATGCGCCGGCCCGCCGGGCAGGAGGTGCCCGAGCCGGTGCTCCCGGAGGGGGTGGAGCTCCGGACCTTCCGTCCGGGCGAGGACGACCGGGCCTGGCTGGCGCTGAACGCGCTGGCCTTCGCGCACCACCCCGAGCAGGGCGCCTGGACGGAGGCGGACCTCGCGGACCGGCTCGCCGAGCCCTGGTTCGACCCGGCCGGCTTCTTCCTCGCCGTCCGTGACGGCGAGCCGGTCGGCTTCCACTGGACGAAGGTGCACCCCGACGGCCTGGGCGAGGTGTACGTGGTCGGTGTGGCCCCGGGCGAGCAGGGCAGCGGCCTCGGCCGGGCGCTCACCGCGGCGGGCCTGCGGCACCTGATCCGGGACCGCGGGGTGCCGGCCGTCCTTCTTTATGTGGACGCTGACAATCCGGCGGCGGTGCGGGTATATGAACGGTTGGGCTTCACCGTCCACGAGGTGGACCTGATGTACCGCGTCCAGGAGGCCGGCCCGGCCGGTGGTTCCGGCCCACAGGGGTGACCGACTCAGCTTTCCTCCTGGCCATCCGGTGTTTACCGTGGATTCAATTGACGCCGCGAAGATCACAGGATGACGCCCGTAGTGCCTCGTCCGCGCTCCGCCCGCCGACCGGCTCGGCTCCGCCCGGCCGCTCCCGGCGGGTGGGCACTGGAGTGGCGGGACGAGGACGCTGCGTACGCCACACACACGTACGCCGCCGCGAACACGGCTGACGACCGCGGTACGTGCGCCCGGGACTTCGCCCTGCATGAGGAGCTGGCACCGATGACCATCCCTGGCCCCGTCTCCGCCTCGTCCGGTGCGGCCCCCGGCCCCGCCTCCGGTGCGGGCTCCAAGCAGGCAGCCAAGCAGGCGTCCAAGAGCCGTGCCCGCGTCCCCAAGGCGGCCGGCAGGTCCACGGCGGCGGGCGAGACCCGTCCGCGGACCGCCGCGGCCCGGGCGGCCGCGGC
>NZ_JBEYFP010001165.1:0-1553 GCF_040634455.1 Kitasatospora sp. NPDC007106 | reverse complement strand
GGCCTGGCCGTCCTCGCACGCTTCGGCGGGACGGACCCGGATCAGGTCGGCCCGGTCCTGCGGGATCTGCCCGGCCACCGGATGTACTGGTTCATCCCCCTCGGCCACGCCGAGGAGTGGCGGCGGCTGGGAGCGGACGTCCACCTCCTGACCAGGGGGTGCTTCCTCGTCGTGCCCCACCCGGACATGCCCGGCGACGGCTCGGCCGAGTGGGAGCACTGGCCCGCTCGCACCGGCACGCTGACCAACCCCGGCCGGCTGGCCGCCACGGTGGCTGAGGCGCTCACCACCGGCCCCACCGCTCACGCCTGGTCCGAGGAGGATCGGCCCATCGCGGCACAGCCGGACCGCACCATCGAGCACACCGAAGACGCGATGATGGTCCGCCCGTACGTCCTGGGCCCCTCGGCGGAGCCTCGGCCCGCACCCGTGCACGGTCGGGACCTGCTCAACACAACGATCCTCCCCCTGGGCGCCGCCGCTCCGACGCCTGCCCGGCCGGTTCCGGCGCTGCCCGCGCCCTTTCGTGCTCGGACGGCGGCGGCACATCCCGTGCCGCCGATGCCGCCCAGGTCCGAACCGCCCCTCCCGAACCCGCCCGCCGGCCTGACCGAGAAGCAGCACCCGGACGACCGCGCCGGGCGACGCCACGAGCGGAAGGCGAGCCGCCGACGGAGCATCATCACCCGGGCCGGCCTGGGCATTGTGGCAGTCGGCGTCGGGATCGCCCTCCTACCTGCCTCCTCGGGTGAGGACGGGAAGAAGAGCGGCCAGGCGCTGCCGCTCCCCAGCAGCAGCCTCTGGATCCAGCCTCCGACCGCCCCTTCGCCCAACGCCGTCCCCTCGCCCGGCGCCGTCTCCTCGGCCGAGACCGCCTCGGCCTCCGCAGCCCCCGGCGACACGGCCGCCGCGGCTCCCAGGAAGGCTCCGACCACCAGAACCCTTGCCCCGCAGGCAGTCTTCGCCACCACCGCCCGCACCGCTGCCCCTTCCACGCCGACGCCCACGCCGACGCGGACGCCGACGTCCACGCCGACGCCGGCCGCTGCGGCCATGCCCCGAACCCTCCGGCCCGGTGACACGGGGACGGATGTGATGGCGATGCAACAGCTGCTGGTCACCGTCTCCTGCGGGAACCTCGACAAGTCCCTCGTCACCGGCACCTTCGACGACTCGACCGAGAACGCGGTCACCCAGTACCAGCGCCGACGCCACATCAAGGGCGAGACCGGCGTGTACGGTCCGAAGACAAGGGCCGCCCTGCAGGCCGAGGCGCAGGATCAGGAGTGCTGAGGTCGCCGATCGCTGCGCTCGCAGCCCGCGAGACGCGTGAACGCGCTTCAAGAGGTATGGAGCGACGGACCCCGGCGTCAGGGCGGCTGCGGCCGGGAGGAGCCGACGCCGCAAGCCGCCCACCTCGCGCGGAGCAGGTCGGACGAAGACGGGTCTCGTGTACCGCACCGCCCAGCAGGGCACCCGGGTGTCCAACGCCGCTGCCCTGCCGCTCGCGGATCCGATTACTGTCGAGACGAGGGTGGGTCACCCGATCGGAC
>NZ_JBEYFP010001164.1:0-1553 GCF_040634455.1 Kitasatospora sp. NPDC007106 | reverse complement strand
GTGGCGGCGTAGAACCCGGCCGAGCCGCCGGCCAGCGCGGTCAGACCGAAGCCCCAGCCGGTCAGCAGCCCAGCAGCGGGTCGTCCAGCAGCCGGTCGGTGTCCCGGATCAGCTGCTCCCAGTCCTTCACCAGGTAGGAGCGGCAGGCGTGCAGGAAGCGCACCGACGGGTCCTCGTCGGGCGGCGGGCAGTCAGCCAGGGCGCGGTCGAGCTCGGCCAGGTGCCGGCCGTCGAGCCAGTGCGAGGCGTGCGCGAGCGCGAGGTCGCGGCCGTCCTCCAGGACCGGCTGCACCCACCAGCCGAGCCAGTACCAGGAGCTGAGCGGGCGCCGGTGGCGCAGCCGCTGCTCGCCGAAGCGGGCCCGGTGGCGGTGCATCGCGAGCAGTGCGCCGGAGGTGTCGCAGCGCAGTGCGTGCAGTCCGAGCCAGGCGTCGGCCATGCCCGGATCGAGCCGGACGGCCGCGCGGAACTCCTCCTCGGCGCGGGCGTAGGAGCCCGCCGCGTACGCGTCCATCGCCCTGAGCCAGGCCCGGTCGGCCTGCCTGTGCGGTCCTGTGCCGCCGGAACCGTTGCCGCTGTCCACCGTCACCCCACGCCCCCCGCAGTGTGCATCGAGGCCCGGTCGGCCGACGGATCGCCGGACGGACCATCCGTCAGTTCGCGCAGCCCCCGGGGCGCATGCGCGCCTGCCTGGAATCGTACCGGGGCCGCGCTGATCCGGAAGGGTGCCGCGCCGGGTCAAATATCCGTGGCAGCGCGGTCGTTGAGCGGCGGGCGGCGGGGCCGCGAACGCAGAACGGCATCTCCGGCTCACGGGGGAACAAGCCGGAGATGCCGTGTCGAGAGGTTGCGAGATCAACAATCTCGCGACGCCATGAACTTAAATCCTGGCGACAGCCCAGGTCAAGAGGGTGATGCGGGTTCACCGTGGGTACACCCGACGATCCTCCCGGTGATCCCGTCGACCGTCACGTCGGCGTGCGGACGGCTCGGGTCGGCGGCGAAGTGCGCCCGCTCCGCGCGGATCCAGCTCTGCCAGAACGCCGCCAGTTCCGGGCCGTCCCGCAGCAGCCCGCGGGCGTTCGCGGACGCGGCGTCAAGCTCCATCCACACCAGGTGGGCGAGCACCGGGCGCACCGCGCGCCGGCCCGCGCCCACCCCCTCCACCAGTACCACCGGGGCGGCCGGCACCGTGCACGGCTCGCCGAAGCGGTGCCGCTCCCAGTCGTACACCGGGTAGGTGGCGTCCTCGCCGCGCGCGAACGGGGCCAGCACCTGGTCGTGCAGCCGCCCCGTCCAGCCGAAGGGCTCCTCGTGCGTGGCCAGGTCGTCCAGGTGCACCACCGGGGCGCCGCCCAGTTCGGCGGCGAGCTTGTCGGCGAAGCTGGTCTTGCCCGAGCCCGCGTGTCCGTCGACCGCGACCAGCCGGACCGGGCCCAGGGACGGCGGCAGTGCCGCCAGCCGGATCGCGAGATCACCGAGTTCCGTCATGCGGCCAGCGTACGGCGGCGCACCGCCGGGACCGGAGCACCCCGGAGCGGGCACGCGTGCCG
>NZ_JBEYFP010001163.1:0-1555 GCF_040634455.1 Kitasatospora sp. NPDC007106 | reverse complement strand
CAGTCGACGGCGCGCTCGACGGGTCGGCGGGCCTCGTCGTAGTAGTCGGCGAAGAGGTCCATCATGCCGGAGAACGAGTGTGTCCGTCCGGCGCCGGCCGTCAGCAGGGCGATGTCGGCGATGGTCTGCTCGAAGTAGTCGGGACGGTCGAAGTCCGGCCGCAAACCGCGGGCCTCGGAGTATTCGTCGAGGCTGATCAGCACGCCGTCCGCGATGTCGCCGGAGTGCAGGCAACCACGGATGACGTCGTCGACCGGCCGGCGCACCGGCGACGCCAGCACGTTCAGCAGCGGCAGGAAACGCATCAGGCACAGGGCACCGCCGACGGCGGCGGATTCTCGCATTCCAGCAGTCCTCACGGTGCTCCGGGGCGATGCACACGACCGCCGCCGGAGAGCCTTCCACGGCCTTCGGGGGTGTGGGTACTGCTCCGGTTCCGCCCGTGTGCGCGGCACTCACGGAGCGCCGGGTGCCATGAGGCGCACCACGTCAGGCCGTGGGCGAGACGTTGAAGCGGTACTCCTCGGAGGGCATCGAGTCCCATTCGGTGTTCGCGCCGTCGCGCGTCACCATGAACAGCGGACGCGATCGGAGGACCTGCCCGACCAGTTGCCCGCGCAGGAGGACCCCGGGATCATCCGGCCCCGCGTAGCCCTCGGGCGTGTAGCGAACGTACACGTCCATGGCCTCGGCATAGGCGACGGTGTCGCGCTCCAACTCCGAGAAGTCCCTCCCGACCAGCGGGATTCCGTTGTGGGTGACCTGGGGACCGTTCACGGCGTCGGCGGCGACGCAGAACAGGCCCACGGCTCGGCTCACATAGGCCGTGACGGCAGGCAGCGAAGGAGCAACCCCGCGACGGTGGACGTCGACCTTCCACGTCGGCGAGAAGGGCGCGTGGTCCCGCGCACACTCGCCGACCTTCGTCCGGCCGAGTGCCGCAGCCGCCTCGACCACGTCGTCGACGGTCATACCGAACCGGAGCGGTCCGACACCGACAGCCGGCGCATAGGACCACTCGTCCCGTTCGGCGACATCGGTCTTGAAGGCCATGGTCGCTCCTCTGAAGACACCTGAGACCTGCCGCCGCCCATGATGCCGATCGCGACCGACAGGCCGCCGGGTGCCGCCGAGCTCACCGCTCGTGAGCCCCGAGCCCACCCGCAGCCGCGTCCGGGTACTTCCCGTGGTCCTGGGGCCGGGGTACCTGGTGGGTCGCTGTCGGGCGCGGGTCAGAACGGCGGCTCGTCGCTGTAGCTGCCACCGGACCAGTTGCCGTCCGCAGCGGCTCGCGCGGCTCTGAGGCGCGCGTAGTGTTCGCGGGCGGCCGTGTCGGACGTGTTCTCCATGCTGCTGGTGTCGTGGCCCCATGCCTTCATCGCCTCCAGGACGCGGTCCCGCTGGTGCCTGTCGGTACTGAGGGCCAGCAGGCGCCGGGCGTGCCTCGCAAGGTCGGCCCGGTGCTCGGTAAGGAGGGGGTGCTCGACGAGGGGGATGGCTGCGACCAGCGCCGCGTGGCGAATGTGGGCGTTTCCGTGGCCGAGGAAGGTGCGGA
>NZ_JBEYFP010001162.1:0-1559 GCF_040634455.1 Kitasatospora sp. NPDC007106 | reverse complement strand
GTACGCCGTCTACGACCCGGTCACCCGGGCCTGCACCATCGCCAGCGCCGGCCACCCGCCGCCCGCCGTCGCCGGCCCCGACGGCACCGTCCACTTCCTGCCCGTCACCCCCGGCCCGCCGCTCGGCGTCGGGGGACTGCCCTTCGAAGCCACCGAGGCCGTCCTCGACGAGGGCAGCGTCCTCGCCCTCTACACCGACGGCCTGATCGAACGCGGCGAGGGCGACATCGACGAGGGCATGGCCGAGATCCAGCGGCGACTGGCCGCCGTCGCCCGGCAGGACCGCCCGCTGCGCGAGGCCGCCCTGCAACTCGTCGCCGGACTGCCGCCCACCCGGCTGCGCGACGACGTCACCCTGCTGCTCGCCCGCACCCGCGCCGTCCCCGCCGAATCCACCGCCACCTGGACGGTCGACCCCGACCCCGCCGCGGTCGCCAAGGTCCGCGCCGACGCCACCGCCCGGCTCGCCGACTGGGGCCTGGACGACCTCGCCTTCACCACCGAACTCGTCCTCAGCGAACTGGTCACCAACGCCATCCGCTACGCCGGCGGGCCGGTCGGCGTCCGTCTGATCCACGCCGACACCCTGACCTGCGAGGTCTCCGACGGCAGCAGCACCCAGCCCCGGATGCGCCGCGCCCGCCTCACCGACGAGGGCGGCCGCGGCCTCTACCTCGTCGCCCAGCTCACCGACCGCTGGGGCAGCCGCTACACCGCCGCCGGCAAGACCATCTGGACCGAACAGGAACTCCCGACCGACCCCTGACGGACTCCCTCAGGAGGAGCAACCACCAGGGGCGCTGGGACTTGCCCGATGGGGCAAGCACCCCCATCAGGTGTCCCTCACTTGAGACTGCTCCGCAGGAACTCCCTGTTCAGCGCCGAGATCGCCGACAGCGGGATCCCCTTCGGGCAGGCCGTCGCGCACTCGCCGGTGTTGGTGCAGCCGCCGAAGTCCTCGGCGTCCATCGCGCCGACCATCCCCCGCACCCGGCTCGACCGCTCCGGCGCACCCTGCGGCAGCAGGTTCAGGTGCACCACCTTCGCCGCCGTGAACAGCATCGCCGACCCGTTCGGACACGCCGCCACGCAGGCCCCGCAGCCGATGCAGGCGGCGTGCTCGAAGGCCGCGTCCGCCGCCTCCTTGGGGACGGGCGTGGCGTGCGCCTCCGGTGCGCTGCCGGTCGGTGCGGTGATGTACCCGCCGGCGCCGATCACCCGGTCGAGTGCGGAGCGGTCCACCACCAGGTCCTTGACCACCGGGAAGGCCGCGGCCCGCCACGGCTCGACGTCGACGGTGGCGCCGTCCTCGAAGTGCCGCATGTGCAGCTGGCAGGTGGTGGTCGGCTGCGGCCCGTGCGCCTGCCCGTCGATGACCATGCCGCAGGCGCCGCAGATGCCCTCGCGGCAGTCGTGGTCGAAGGCCACCGGCTCCTCGCCGCGCAGCACCAGGGTCTCGTTGAGGGTGTCGAGCATCTCCAGGAAGGACATGTCGGGGCTGATGTCGCCGACCTGGTAGGTGCTGAACCCGCCGGGGTCGTCGGGGCCGGCCTGCCGCC
>NZ_JBEYFP010001161.1:0-1560 GCF_040634455.1 Kitasatospora sp. NPDC007106 | reverse complement strand
GATCAGGTCCGCCAACTCCGGCATCCCGTAGAGCAGTTCCACCCGGTGGAAGTCCACCAGTTCGGGCCACCGGCGGACCGCCTCGGGCAGCACGGCGCGCAGCACGGTGTCCACACCCGTGTAGGGCCCGCGCAGGCGCCGGTGGCAGCCGGCCACGATCTCGGCGGCGGCCGGTCGCGGCGACAGCGGCGGAAGCTCGCTGACGATCCAGCGGTGACTGGGCATGTCGGTTCACCCCTCCATCGGGACGGTCGGAGTCGGGACGCGCGTGGACGCGGGGGCCGGCGCGACGGCGGGCCGGCGCTGCTCGCGGCGCTTGCGGCGGGCGAGGACGATCAGTGCCGCGGCCTGGGCCGCGTTCAGGACCAGGGACAGCAGTGAGTCCCAGAAGTGGGCGTCGATGCGTCCTGAGCCGAGGGCGCTGGCGGCGATCCGCAGGTACTCGAGGGTGACCGGGATGCTGGCGAAGACGGTGATCCCCACCAGGACGCAGAACCCGAGCACGATGAACGGCCCGTAGAAGGCGCCGACCCGGCGGTCCTGCTCGGTCCACTGGCTCTCGTCGACCTGCCGCTCCGGACGGCCCAGCAGCCGCCGGATCCGGTTCTTCAGCACGGCCTTGGCGGCGTCGTGCAGGTCGTAGCAGTGCAGCGCGGTGGCGAAGACGTAGTACAGGTCGGTGCGCAGGTACAGCTGGAACTGCCAGCAGAACCGCATCACCACCGTGAAGCCGAGGGCGAGGCAGACCCGGCCGGCGGTCGAGAAGGTGCCGTCGGCGTGGCGGCCGGCCTCGGCGATCAGGCCGAGCACGGCCAGCACCACCACGTCGCAGAGCATGCCGGCCAGGAACGGCAGGTAGCGCTTGCGGCGCTCCACGCTGAGCAGCCCGTTGGTCTCCGTCTCGGCCACGATGTAGGTCAGCCGGTTGCTCAGCCGCAGCTTGGTCGGCAGTCCCAGCCGGCGGCCGGCCAGGATGTGGAAGCCCTCGTGGGCGAGCAGCAGCGGCACCTGCCCGAAGGTGATGACCAGTTGGACCACCAGCAGCGACTTGACGAAGAAGATCTGCGACGGGTGGGGGCGCAGGTCGCCGTGCACGGCGAGGGCCGGCAGCCACAGCGCCACGACCGCCAGGTAGCAGAGCCACGCCGCCGGGGAGAACGCCGCGCGGGCCAGCCGACGGAACCGGACGGGCGCCGCGGGGGTGGTCTGCTCGGCCCCGGTCTCGCGGACGAATCCCAATTCACGGATCGTTTCGAGGAAATCCTCGACGTCGACCGGTTCCTCGAAGGTCTCCTCGTACCACTCGGCCGCCCGGTCCGGGGGCATCCCCTCGGCGAGCCGTTGGAGCAGCTCCGCGCCGTCCGCCGGAAATACCGCGTACGAGCCGGTGTCCAATCGGCCGACCAGCACCTCGTCGCCTTCCGGGACAAAACTCAGCTCGTACAGCGCAATGGTCGATTCGCCCACGGTGCTCCAAAACCTCGATTGAACCGATCTGCCCGGCCTTCGGACGCACCCGGGCGCACCGAACGCATCCGGCGCACCCGGGTGGACTCACAG
>NZ_JBEYFP010001160.1:0-1563 GCF_040634455.1 Kitasatospora sp. NPDC007106 | reverse complement strand
CGCCACCTACGACGTCAGCCGAGGGTGCAGGGGGTGCCGTTGAGGGCGAAGGCGGTCGGGGCGGCGGCGTTGCCGGTGTGGGCGGCCTGGTAGCCGATCGACACCGAGGCGCCGGGTGCGATCGCCGCGTCGTACGGGGCGTTCCGGGCGGTGACCGCCCCCGAGGCCGGGCTGTACGTGGCGTTCCAGCCGGAGGTGATGGTCTGTCCGGTGGGCAGGGTGAAGGCCAGCGACCAGCCGTTCACCGCACTCCCACCGGTGTTGGTGACGGTGACGGACGCGGTCAGGCCGGTGTTCCAGGCGTCGGCGGTGAACCCGACCCGGCAGGCCGCACCCGTGGACGGGGTCGTCGGCGGGGTCGTCGGCGGCGTGGTCGGGGGAGTGCTGGGCGGTGTGGTCGGCGGTGTGCTCGGGCCGGAGGCGTCCAGGCCGAAGAAGGAGATCGCCTGCGCCGCCATGCCCGCCGTCGGCAGGGTGTGGCCGGCGCCCTGCACGCTGACCGCCTCGACCGGCGGCCGGGTGCCGGCGCTGCCGTAGCGGGTGCGCGTCCAACTGCTCTGCGGGTGGTCGGTGAGGACGGGGGCCGGGCTCACGCCCAGCACGTCCGTCCACTGCTTGATCTCCTCGCCGAAGTTCGGGTAGCGCAGGGTGGTGTCCTCGGTGCCGTGCCACAACTGCATCCGCGGCCGCGGGCCGGTGTAGCCGGGGTCGGCGGCGCGGACAAGGTCGCCCCACTGCGGCCCCGTCCGGCTGACCGTGCCGTTGGCGCACGCGCTGTTCCACGAGGAGCCGTCGGTGGTGGCGAAGCAGCCGAACGGCACGCCCATGAACGCGGCGCCGGCGCTGAACACGTCCGGGTAGTCGCCCAGCAGCACGTTGGTCATCATCGCGCCGGAGGAGGCGCCGGTGACGAAGATCCGGCCGCTGTCCACCGCGTAGTGCTGCTGCACCCAGCCGACCATCGACCGGATCCCCACCGGGTCGCTGCCGCCGTCCCGCCTCAGCGCCTGCGGCGAGGACACGTCGAAGCAGCCACCGCTGCGGGTCGCCGACGGGTAGACCACGACGAAGCCGTACCGGTCGGCCAGCGAGGCGAACTCCGTGCCCGAGTAGAAGGCCGGACCGGAGCCCGTGCAGTAGTGGACGGCGACCAGCACGGCGGGCCGCGGCGCCACGTTCGCCGGCACGTACAGGTACATCCGCAGGCCGCTGGGGTTGCTGCCGAAACCGGTCACCTCGGTCAGGCCGGCCGCCCCGGCGGTCGGGGCCACCAGTAGCAGGGCGGCCAGCAGCGGGAGCACCGCCCCCAGCAGCAGGGCGGGCAGTGAGCGCAACCGCCGCAGGGGCGGGGCGGATCGGGCGTGCAGACGACTGTCGGGCATGTCCCTGTCCTTTCTAGACTGCGGGCTGTGAAGGGCTTGCTGCTGCGCTTGTCGGCCTTGGACGCGGATGCCGCCGCGGCCGTCCGGGTGATCGCCCACTACGAGGCGCTGCTCTCGGCGGGGGCGCTCGACGCCGCCGCCCTGGTGCGCTCCACCGCCGGACTCGCCGAGTGCCCGGCCG
>NZ_JBEYFP010001159.1:0-1566 GCF_040634455.1 Kitasatospora sp. NPDC007106 | reverse complement strand
CCCGCCGCGTCGAGCCCCGCCCCTGCCCCGCCCGCGCCTCGTCAGCGGCGGCGCAGCGGAACGGCCTTGACCAGCGCGTTCAGGACGTGGTCCGCGGTGTCCCGCGGCGGGTCCTCCATCAGGTGGGTGAGCAGCCGGGCGAGCGAGGCCAGCAGGCCGGGCCGGGACATGACCTGGCCGTTGAGGATCGGCCGGTAGCCGAAGCGGCTGAACACCAGGTCGCCGGCGGTGTTGCCGAGCCGGTAGTACCGGCCCCAGCGGCGCCGGATCTCGGCGGGGTAGCGCTGCAGTGCCTGGTCGCGGCGGGGCCCGTCGGGTCGGGTGAGCGCGAGGACGACGGCCTCGGCGGCGACCTCGGCGGCCTCCATGGCCTGGGCGATGCCCTCGCCGCTCCAGGGGCTGATCATCCCGGCGCTGTCGCCGACCAGCAGCAGGCCGCGGCTGTACTGGGGGTGGCGGTTGAAGCCCATCGGCAGGGCGGCGCTGCGCAGCGGCGAGTCGGCGTTCTGCTCGTTGAGGCCCCAGTGGCGGGGCAGCCGGGCGAGCCACTGGTCGAGGGTGGCGCGGAGGTCGATGGTGCCGTGGTCGCGGTGCGGGAGCGCGCCGAGGCCGACGTTGACCCGTCCGTCGCCGAGCGGGAAGATCCAGCCGTAGCCGGGCAGATCGCGGCCGGTGCGGGCGCAGCGCAGGTCGGCCCAGAGCTCCAGGTACTCGTCCTTGGAGAGTTCGGGGCTGCGGTAGTAGCGGCGGGCGGCGGTGGCGAGGGCGCGCCGGGGGTCGCGTTCCAGGCCCATGGCGATGGCGGTGCGGGCGGAGGCGCCCTCGGCGGCGACGACCAGTGGTGCGCGGTAGGTGACGGGTCTGCCGTCCGGTCCGGTGGCGGTGACGCCGGTGATCCGTCCGGCGCGGTCGGTGACCGGGCCGGTGGCCTTGACGCCGAGCCGGAGCCGGGCGCCGGAGGCCTCGGCGTGCCGGGCGAGGATGTCGTCGAAGTCGTGGCGGCTGCGGGTGAGGCCGAAGTCTGGGTAGCGGCCGAGGTCGGGCCAGTCGATGGTGACCTGGCGGCCTGCGCAGACCCAGCGCATGCCGCGGGAGCGCATCCAGCCGGGGCCGTCGATGTCGACGCCCATCCGCAGGAGCTGGTGGACGCCGCGGGGGGTCAGGCCGTCGCCGCAGACCTTGTCGCGCGGGAAGCGGCTCTTCTCCAGCAGCAGGACGTCGACGCCGGCGCGGGCGAGGTGGACGGCGGTGGATGCGCCGGCGGGGCCGGCGCCCACCACGATGACCTGGGCCTCCTCGCCGTCGGGCGGTTCGTGGGTGTCGGGGGTGTCGGGCGACGTGCGGGGCTCGGGGGCCCCGGCGGCGGTCGCGGGGTCGGGGGTCTGCGGTGTCGGCGGGTTCTGCGCCGGTGGCCTCACGGTCTCCTCCTGAGTGCGCCTGTGCACCGTGCGAATGCCTGATCCCTACCCACCGGGGGCGCCACGCCGTCGGCTGTGATCCTCACCACACGATCGTGGCACGGCGGCGGGGGTGCTGGGCGGCAGGCGCGGCCGGTCGACGGCGGGC
>NZ_JBEYFP010001158.1:0-1566 GCF_040634455.1 Kitasatospora sp. NPDC007106 | reverse complement strand
CTTGAGCTCGGTGCCGTCGACCGTCTCGGTGCCGACCAGCGCGGCCGACTCCGCGCCGCGCACCGCCGCCCGCTCCCGCAGACCGGCCGGCTGCGCCCGACGTTTTGTGCGCCACCCTGCCCGGCCCCCGGTCGTTGGCCCGGTGACCCGTACGACATCGCCGACCCGCAGGAGACCCCCGTGCCGAACACCGCCGCCGAGCAGCCCTTGACCGAGCCGCCCCGGACCGACCAGGACCGCGCCGCCCACCAGAACGCCCTCGTCCGCGGCGGCTGGACGCGCACGCCACCTTCGTCGTCCTGATGTACGCCGGATTCGCCGAGACCCCGCCCACCCGCGAGGAACTCGGCGCCGCGATCGCCACCGGTGGCCTGGCCGGTTCCTGCTGGGACCTCCCCGACCCGGACGACCCGGACGACCCGGACCGCGAGGAAGCCGAGGCGGCACTGGCCAGGGCCCGCGCGGCCGCCGCCCGCTACGCCGCGCACTACGGCCTCGACACCCCCGAAACCGTGGACGACCTGGTCACCCTCCTGGTCGCCGCCGGCGTCCTGCTCGAGACCCCGGGCCCCGCCGGCACCGTGCTGAGCCCGGTGCGGCCGGTGCCGCGGCCCGGCGACGTCTTCCCGCTCGACGACACCGAGCGGCAGGCCCTGGCCGACCTCGAGCGCCGCCACACCCACGGCCGCGGCACCGCGGCCGTCATCGGCCTGTTCACACCGCGCGGTGTGCGCCTCACCGAGATCACGACCAGCCAAGGCCGCCTCGCCCGCGCCATCGGCCAGGACACCGAGCACGCCCGCCAGTGCGTCCTGCAACTGATCGAGGACGGCGACCTCACTGCCACCGCCGACGTCACCACCCTCGCCGGACACAACGTCTTCCGGCTGCACCGTGACCAGCAGGACCCCGACCCGTACCCCGCCGCCATCCGGCACCGCACCGAGGCCGGTCCGACCCGCACCGGCCTCCCCGAAAGCCCGTGACCCGGCGCCGGCAGCACCCTGCCCCCCCGAGGGGGCGGTATCTGGCCGTGCCGCGCTGCGCCGTCCAAACAGCCGCGACCGCGGCCGCGCGGCCGATCCCCGGGGCGATCGCCCGCAAAGACCGGCCGCCGCTGCAGGAACGCCGGGCAGAGGCCGGACGGCGGCCGATCCTCGACCCTGCACGCTCCGTGGCGGTGCACGATCACAGCACGAGCAGGCGGTGGACCAGACACAGGAACGATTCCCTGGCCCAACCGGCAGCCCCGCCGGTGCACTTCGACGCCGATGCGCCGAAGTGCACCGGCGTCGACAGACCCGCCCGCGCCGCACCCACCCCGGCGGGGGAGTACCGGGGCGAGCAGACCACAGCGAGGAAATCCGGGCCGTTGCCGCGCCCTTGTAGGAGGCCGCCGCCCTGCTGCCCGCCGCCGACCGTTTCTGCGCCACCTTCTGCTGCCCGTCGTCAACCGCCACCCGCTACCGCGGCGCGGCCCTGCCGGGCACGGGCACGGGCCCGTGCCCGGCAGGCATCCCCCCCCAGCTGGCACGGCCCGCCGTGCCAGATAGCCCACCCGGTGGC
>NZ_JBEYFP010001157.1:0-1576 GCF_040634455.1 Kitasatospora sp. NPDC007106 | reverse complement strand
CGTGCCGCGTGGCCGGATCGAACCGGGTGGCGGCGAAGGCGACCAGCGCGGCGACGACGGCCGTGCCGAGACCGGGCCACGGGACCGGCGCCGTACCGAGCACGTCCTGGAGGGCCGGCAGGTACAAGGCCGCGAGACCGAGCAGGGCCGAGGCGGCGACGGCCAGCGGCAGGAAGGGATTGGCCCGGGTGAACAGCCGCTCCCGCAGGCCGAGGACCACCCCGAGCTGCGCGGCGAGCAGGGTCAGGAAGAGGAGGCTCTGCCACGCACCGCCGTGGTCCTGCGACCAGACCCCGACCGCGAGGCTGAGCGCCGTCACCAGGACGCCGAGGCGCAGCACGCCCTGCCACAGCCCGGCGCCCAGGACGTGCTCGCCCGGGGGCCTCGGCGGGCGGCTCATGGTCCGCGCGGCGACCGGCTCGGCGCCCACGGCCACACCGGTCAGGCCGTGGGTCAGCAGGTTGATCCAGAGGATCTGGCCGGCCCGCAGCGGCAGCGGGAGTCCCACGGCGGGGCCGAGCAGCATGACGAGGATCTCGGCCGCGCCGCCCGACATCGCGAACAGCAGGAAGCGGCGGATGTTGTCGTAGACCCGGCGGCCCTCCTCGATCGCGGAGACCACGGTGGCCAGTTCGTCGTCCGCCAGCACCAGGTCCGCGGCCTGCCGTGCCACCTCGCTGCCGCGGCGGCCCATGGCGACGCCGATGTCCGCCTGTTGCAGGGCCGGGCCGTCGTTGACGCCGTCGCCGGTCATCGCCGTGACGGCGCCGTTCTCGCGCCAGGCGTCGACGATGTCGAGCTTCTGCTGCGGGTCAGTGCGGGCGAAGACGCGGACCGCGGTGAGGTCGGGGTGGACACCGGCGGCGAGGTCGGCGCCGGTGACGACGTCCGCCGCGCCACCCGGCTCGGGGGAGGTCAGTCCGACGCGCGCGGCGAGCGCCCGGGCGGTGGCCGGATGGTCTCCGGTGATGAGTACGGGGGTGATGCCGGCCCGGCGGCAGGCCCTGATCGTGGCGGCGGCGGCCGGCTTGGGCGGGTCACTGAGCGCGGCGAGCCCCAGCAGGTGCAGTCCCGCCTCGGTGGCGGTCTCCGTGCCCTCGCGCGTGGCGGCGGCCACGGCGAGCACCCGGTACCCGTCGGCGGCAAGCCGGGCGGCCGCGCCGCGGGCCCGGTCGAGGAGGTCCGGGCCGTCCAGGAGGACGTCGGGTGTCAACACGGCTTCGGGGGCGCCCTTCAGGCACACCTCCACCCCGCCGTCCGGCGCCCGGTGGACGGTGGTCATCCGTTTGCGGACGCTGTCGAAGGGGAGTTCGCCGATCCTGGGGCGCTCCACCGCGAGTTCCGCGAGGTCGAGTCCGGCCTTGGTGGCCGCGGCCAGGAGGGCGGCCTCGGTCGGGTCGCCGAGGGCGGTCCACTCGGAGGCACCGTCGGCGGGCGCCTGCAGGGAGGCGTCGTTGCACAGGGCGGCGGCTCTCAGCAGGGCCACCGCCCTGTCCTGGCCCCGGGGGCCGGTCACCCGGATCCCGCCCGTGGGCCGGTAGCCCGTCCCGGTGATCGTCGCCGCCCATCCCCGGCC
>NZ_JBEYFP010001156.1:0-1578 GCF_040634455.1 Kitasatospora sp. NPDC007106 | reverse complement strand
CCTGAAGGTGACGACCGACCAGCCCGCCGCGACCCTGGCCTGGAGCACCGAGTCGGCGCAGTTCGTCTACCAGGACGGCGCCGCGGGCCTGCGCACCAGCAGACTCGAATGCACGCTGCGGGCGGCCCTGCACCTTCCCGCTGCGGGCACCACCCTCCACATCGCCAGCGGCAGCGACCCCGGCCGGGTCGGCTGGAACGAGATCACCGCCCGCGGCGACGGCACCACCCTCGACCACGCGGACGTCCCCGCCCGCTCCGTCTCGAACGAACTGCGCGACTACCCGCGCGACCTGCTGGCCAGCCCGCAGGGAGTGACCCGCGCCGAGGTCCACGCCCGGCCCGGCGGCGGCGCCGCGGCGGTCGGGACCACCATCCGGGTGGACGGCTCCGGTCCCACGACCTGGCTGGCCGGCCTAGACGCCAAGCTCACCCGGCTCGGCGCCGCGCAGCGGCTCACCCTGCCGGTGGGCCTGCTCGCCGTGCTGCTCGCCATCGTGCTCGGCGCCGGCCACGCGCTGCTGCCCGGCCACGGCAAGACGGTGATGGCCGCCTACCTGGCCGGGCGGCGCGGCCGGACCCGCGACGCGGTCACCGTCGGCGCCACCGTCACCGTGACCCACACGGCCGGCGTCCTCGTCCTCGGACTGGGCCTGACCACCTTCTCCTCACTGGCCGGTGACGTCCTCCTCGGGTGGCTGGGCGTGCTCAGCGGCGCCTTGGTCGCCCTCGTCGGCGTCGGGCTGCTGCGCGACGCGGTCCGGCGTGTGCGCTCGGGCGGTCTCGTGCGCCGCACCCCGGTCACCGACCGCCCCGAGAGCGGCGCGGAACCTGCGAAGGAACTCGCTCACGCGACGACGGCACCCACGCCGACAAGCCGTCACGACCCCATGCACCCGCATACGCACGACCACCACGACCACGAGGCCGGCGCAGCGCACGACCACCACGCGCACGACCACCACGACCATGCGCACCACGACCATGCGCACCACGCGCACGGGCACGGGCACGCGCACCACGACCCTGACCAACCCCACAGCCACCGACATGGACTGCTCGGCGGAAGCCGCCATCACCACCACGAGCCCGGTTCGGGCCGGCGCAGCCTCATCGGGCTGGGCATTGCGGGCGGACTGGTACCCAGCCCGTCCGCCCTGGTCGTCCTGCTGGGCGCCGTTGCACTCGGCCGGACACTCTTCGGTGCGGCCCTGGTGGTCGCATACGGCCTCGGCATGGCCGCCACCCTCACCATCGTCGGGCTGCTCCTCGTCCGGGTCGGCGACCGCATGGCCGGTGCGGCAGACGGCCCGCTCCTCGGCCGGCTGCGCCGGATCACCCCGTACAGCGGTCTGCTGACCGCGCTGCTGATCCTGACGGTGGGGCTGGGCCTGATGGTCCGCAGCCTGCCGTCGACCCTGTGACGAACCCCTTCCCCCTACCGGAGGCCGACCGCCATGACCACCCGACCGGCGCACCTGCTGTGCCTCGCCCTTCTCGCCGCTCCCCTCCTGACCGCCTGCGCCACCGGGCGGGACGGCAGCTTCGACGCCCAACCCGGCACACCGTCCCCGAGCTG
>NZ_JBEYFP010001155.1:0-1580 GCF_040634455.1 Kitasatospora sp. NPDC007106 | reverse complement strand
GTACGCCGTCGATCCACGGCCCACCGGACCGCCCTGGCGGCTGTGGGAGGAGGTCGGAGCGGACGCGGCCGCCCGGCAGGGCGTGTACGCGCCGGTGTACTCCGTCTCCTTCGGCGCGCGGAACAGGATCGTCATCGCCCCCGGCGACTCCCGGTCCATGGCCCTGATCCCCGAGAAGTGCGAGGGCTACTGCCGGGGTGTGGACGGCCGGGCCGGCCCCAACCTGGCGTGCGAAGGGTGCGGGCGGGCCGTGGCGACCCGGGTGGACGACTGCGGTCTGTGGCAGGCGGTGTGGTTGGAACCCGACGCGGTCGTACGCCGCCCCTCGGGGATCCCGGCCGCTCCACCTCCCGACTGGGACGACCTGGAGCGTGCCGAACACCGTGTCCCGCCCGTCGAACCCGACGGGTCGTGGAGCCGCCGCTGGGAGGCCGCCGTCGGGGTGGCGCTGGCCCACCTCGTGGCCGCCACCGGGAACCGCCCGGTGACCCTCCCCGCCGGCCCCGTCGCCGAGCTGCTCGGCCACGCGGTCGGCCGGTACCTCCCCGCCGGACCCGATGCCCGCTCGGTGGGGCTGGCCGGCCCGGGGATCCGCGAGCCGCTCTCCCGTCCCGATGTCCTCCTCGTCCCCCGCCACCCCCTCACGGGCGAGCCCTGGCGCCCGCCCGGTGACGAGGCGGCCGTGGTGCCGCTGGACAGCGGGGTCTGGGCGTACCTCACCCACCCGGGCGAGACCTCGCCGATGCCCGCCACCGGGGTACTCCCCGAGGGCGTCCTGCGCGACGACTACCCCCTGCCGCCGCGTCCCTGGTACCCACTGCCGCCCCACCACGGCGCCTTCAGGGACACCCTGGTCGGGCTGCCCGCCATACGCAGCCCCCGGTTGCGCGTCCATCACGACGCTCACCGGCCGTGAACGCACGAGGGGCGACGGCGGGGCGCATGACCGAGGAGATGGCCCTCGGCGTGGGCAGCGCGCAGGTCGACGGATGAGTACCGGTACTCAGGTGCGGGCCCGTGGCCCGCTGCGAGGCTGGCGGTCCGTCACCACCAGCGAGAAAGAGGCTTCATGGGCGCACTGTGGTCACCACCCGGAGCACCGCACCGCCATTCCGGACCCCCGCGACCGGAGAGGTCGTTGACCGACGTCCTGTGCCTGCTCGGACTGAGCGTCCTCGGGCTGGTCGGGGCCGCCTTCGTCGCGCTGCACCTGCTCATCGCGAGCTCGGACGTGCCGCTCGTGCAGTTCTGACGGGCTGCGGGAGATCCGCCGCACCCTCCACGGCCGTTCGCAGCGCCGCAGGCGCTCTGCCGGCGTGCCCGGACGAGGCCGTGGAGCAGCTCCGCTCCTCCACCGGGAGCGGAGCGGCCAGGGCCCTGGCCGACCTCCTGATCGGCCGGGACCGACCCGCCGAAGCGCTCGCCGTCATCCACTCGGTCATCCATTCGGCCTCTGCCCGGCACGAGGAGGCGGAGCGAACGCCGGGTCGGCCGCCCGGCCGAGGACACTGGGGACACAGCGCGGGGCCGCCGTTCTGACGGTTGCCCCGGCCGGCGAGGAGGGGGGCAACGCCCGGTGC
>NZ_JBEYFP010001154.1:0-1586 GCF_040634455.1 Kitasatospora sp. NPDC007106 | reverse complement strand
CCCGGGACCGTGACGGTGGTGGTGACCGGCCGGGCCTCCAGCTGGCGGACGAGGCGTTCGAAGGTGGCCTTCAGGTGCGGGTAGCGGTCGTTGCAGGCGGGCTGCTGCGCGCAGGCGTCGAAGATGCCGTCGAAGCCCTCGCGTGCGGCCTTCCAGGTGACGGCTCCGCTGGCGAGGGACGGCGGCAGGACGCCGTCGATGCCGACCGACCGGATGCCCTCCGGGTGCAGGCGCATGTAGAGGAGGGCCAGGTCGGTGCCGTAGGAGATGCCGAAGACGTTCCACCGCCGGATGCCCAGCGCGACGCGCAGGTCGGCGTAGTCGGCGGCGCTCTCGGTGCTGTTGTAGGCGTCCGGGTCGGCCCCGAGACCCACCAGTCGGTCGCGGCCGGCCCGGGTCGCCGCGACGTGCAGGCGTCCGGTGGACGGCGCGCCGTAGACGAGGCCGAGGGCGTCCGCGTTGAACTGGTCGATGTTCGGGCAGGTGAGCGCAGGGTCGGCCGAGTAGGTGCCGCGCTGTGACATGAAGACGACGTCCCGGTCGCGGTTCAGGTCGCCGTTGAGCGCCAGCTGGATCTCCGAGTTCGCGTCGTCGCCGGGACCGCCGGCGAGCCACACGATCGGGTCGGGTGCCCGCTTCTGCACGGCCGGCACGATCGCGACCGCAAGGGTGATCTTCCGCCCCCCGGGCCGGGAACGGTTCTCGGGCACGGTGAGCGTTCCGCAGCGGGCCGTCTCCAGGGCCGGGGTCGGGTCCGCCGTCCTCGGGCAGGGGCCCGGCTCGAACCGGGCGTGGCCCGCCGTCCGGGCGGCCGTGCCCAACGGTTCCTCGGTGCCGGCGTCGGCGCGGGCGGGCAGCGCGGCGAGGCCGGCGAGGAGAACACCGGCGGTGGCCCCGGCCAGTGCGGTCCGCAGCCGTCGCACGGCGCGCCGGCGGTGGGATGGGCAGACGGGCATCATGTGGTCTCCGGCTCGGGGGTGATGGTGAACGGCGCGGGCGCCAGCCCCGCCACGCAGGACGTGTCGGGCGCGGTCGGGCGGGCCAGGAAGGAGGTCAGGACGTCGGCCGCGCAGGGCGACTGGGGAACCACCCAGTGGCCGATCCCGGGAATCAGCACGGTGGTCGAACGGGACAGCGTCCGGGCGGTGTACGCGCCCCAGCTCGCCCCGGTCTTCGCGTCGAAGGTCCCGGAGACGAGGAGTGTCGGTACGTCGCTGCGGGTGGCCACCCGCTGGACCGCGGTGCGGTCCGGGACGTTCCAGGCACGGCAGACGTCGTGCTCGAAGGGCAGCTGCGGGGCCTGGGCCAGGACCGTGTCCGGCCATCCGGGGAAGGCCCGGCGGCCCGCCTGCAGCAGGTCGGACTCCGAGTGGCCCGGAACCCATTCGCTGCAGGCCACCGACTGCGTCAGGCCGTGGGCGACCTCACCGACGACGGGCGTCGCGCCGGCGGCCTGGGCACGGGCGAAGCGCTCCGGGTTCCCGTGGGCGAGTTCGTCCAGCGCCGCCGGCACGTCGACCGCCTTGACGGCGTTGGCGACCAGCAGGTTCACCAGCGCGCCGCCGTCGAGGACGACCCTCACCGGG
>NZ_JBEYFP010001153.1:0-1588 GCF_040634455.1 Kitasatospora sp. NPDC007106 | reverse complement strand
CCGGGCCGCCGTCCGTGCGTGGCAGCTGGCGCACACCCCGCTGGCCAGGGTCGGCGAGCCGGGCGAGGTGGCCTGGGCGATCACCCGGCTCGCCTCGGCCGGGGCCTCGTTCGTCACCGGCGTGGTGCTTCCGGTGGACGGCGGCGCGCTGGTGGCGTGACAGGATCGCCCGCGGGCGGCGCAGGGCCGGGCAGGGGGCGGTGGGAGTGAAGATCGGTGAACTGGCGGCGGAGACCGGGGCGAGTGTCCGGTCGCTGCGGCACTACGAGCAGGCCGGGCTGATCACCTCGGAGCGGGCGTCCAACGGCTACCGCCGTTTCGGCCCGGGGTCGGTGGTCCGGGTCCGAAACATCCGGCTGCTGCTGGCCGCCGGGCTGACCCTCGACGACGTCCGGGTGTTCCTGCCCTGCCTGGACGGTGACATCGGTGCGGCCGCGCCCTCGGACCGGGGCCTACGGACCGCCCGGGCCCGGCTGGCCGTCCTCGACGAGCGGATCGCCGCCCAGACCGCCGTCCGCGACCGGCTGGCACATGCTCTCCGGCTCACGACCGGCAGCTGACCGGGGGAGTTGTGTGTCCTCGGGCCCGGCCCTCGCCGGGTGGTCCGGCAAAACAGTAGCCATGGACATAATGTCTATGTACTCTTTCGGTATGAGCAAGGGTTCACCCGGTCCCACACCCGGCTTCCTGGTCTGGCGGCTCGCCAACAAGTGGCGCGTCGCGGTCGATCGCGCAGTGGCCCCACTGGGCCTCACCCACGCGCAGTACTCGCTGGTCGCGTCGCTGTACGGCATGCAGCGCGCCGGCGAGCGGCCCAGTCAGCGCAGACTCGCCGACCACACCGGCCTGGAAGCCCTGTACGTCTCGAAACTGGCGCGCGCCCTGGAGTCGGCCGGCCACATCGAGCGCACCCGCGACCCCCGCGACCCGCGTGCCGTACAGCTCCGCCTCACCGAACAGGGCGAAGCCGTCACACGGCAGGCCGTCGCGGTGGTCCAGGACCTGCACCGGCAGTTGCTGGAACCGCTCGGCGGCCTCGACGCCCCGCGCACCAGCGCGTTCACGGACGAGCTGGTGCTCCTGCTCGACACGCCCCTCGCTCCGTCCGCACCGAACACCGAGAACTCCCGGAACACCGAGAACTCCCAGGGGGAAACGCCATGACCACCGACGCCACCGCCACGCCCGTGCCCCCGGCCGACGCCCGCGCCCTCGGCCTGGCCCACTACGCCGCCCGCGGAGTCCTGGAGAACGTCCTGGCCCGGCACGGCTGCACCTTCGAGCAGCAGGTCGCCCTGCGCGCCGCCGTCACCGCCGAGGAGCCGCCGACGGCCGACGGGCTCCTCGCCCAGGTCGGGACCTCCCTCAAGGCCGACCCGGCCGTCGTCCGCGCCACGCTCGACGCCCTGCTGGCCGGGCAGTTGCTCGTCCGGGACGGCGAGCACCTCCGCCCCACGGAGGCCGGCCGCGCACTGCTCGCCGCCGTCGGGGCGGAGACCGCCCCGATCACCGCCCGCATCTGGGGCGACATCCCCGCCGACGACCTGGCCGCCGCCGGCCGCGTCCTCGCCCTGGTCGCCGAGCGCGC
>NZ_JBEYFP010001152.1:0-1588 GCF_040634455.1 Kitasatospora sp. NPDC007106 | reverse complement strand
ACTTGTTGGATTTCTCGCGGACCCTGCGCGGCGCGTATCCCTGCCGCGGGATCTTCGAAGACTTCATGGAGTCGGCCCCGCGGGCAGCGCGGCGAGCACGACGGCGAGCGGCACCGCCAGCAGCCGGACGGGCACAGTGAGCACGGTGTTGCCTCCCGAGGAGTGGAGCCGGGCACCACCTTCTCCCCGATCGGACGTCAGAAGTCGCCGGTGGCACGGAGATCGGCGACAATTCACCCCGCAATTCCCCCGTGCGGAGGACGCCGACGGCGCGGTGCCGCGACACCGCCGGCCCCGGGCGGTGAGAGTGGCACCACCCTCACCCCCGGGAGCCGCCATGCCGCCGCGTCCGTCCCGCCGGCTCTTCCTGGGCGGCCTCGGTGCGCTGACCCTGACCGCCGCGGCACGGCCCGCCACGGCCGCCGCCGGGCCGCCGCCGCGGCGGCTGCGCGGCGTCTGGATCGCGACGGTCGACCACATCGACTGGCCCCCCGCACCCGGCCTCCCCGAGGCGCAGCTGCGCGCCGCGTACGACGACCTGCTCGACGCCGCGGCGGCAACCGGCGCCAACGCGGTGTTCGTGCAGGTCCGGCCGACCGCGGACGCCTTCTGGCCCTCCCGGTACGAGCCCTGGTCGCAGTGGCTGACCGGCGTCCAGGGGCAGGACCCGGGCTGGGACCCGATGCGCTTCCTGGTCGACGCCGCACACGCCCGCGGCCTCGCCTTCCACGCCTGGTTCAACCCGTACCGGATCGCCCAGCACGACGACCCCGCACGGCTCGCCGCCCACCACCCGGCCCGCCGCCACCCCGAGTGGACGGTCTCCTACGGCGGGCGCCTCTACTACGACCCCGGCGTCCCCGCCGCCCGCGCCTTCGTCGAACAGGCGATCCTGGACGCGGTGGCCCGCTACCAGGTCGACGGCGTCCACCTCGACGACTACTTCTACCCCTACCCCGCCGCCGGCCGGCCCTTCCCCGACGACGCCTCCTTCACCGCGTACGGCGCCGGCGCCACCGACCGGGCGGCCTGGCGGCGGCGCAACGTCGACCAGCTGATCCGCGAACTGCGCGACCTGGTACGGGCGGTGCGGCCCGAGGCGGCCTTCGGTGTCAGCCCGTTCGGCATCTGGCGCAACGCCGCGACCGACCCGCGGGGCTCGGCCACCGCCGCCTTCCAGTCCTACGACGGGCTGTACGCCGACTCGCTGGGCTGGGTGCAGGACGGCCTGCTCGACTACGTCGCCCCGCAGCTGTACTGGCACCTCGGCCACCCGCAGGCCGACTACGCGGCCCTCGCCCGCTGGTGGGCCGCGCAGACCGCCGCCCGGGACACCCTGCTCTGGACCGGCCAGGCCGCCTACCGCGCCGGCGCCGCGGGCGAGGCCCCCGCCTGGCAGGACCCGGCCGAACTCTCCCGCCACCTCGACCTGGACGCCACGCTGCCGCAGATCGGCGGCCAGATCCTGTTCAGCGCCCGCAACGTCCGCACCGACCCGATCGGCGCCGTCGCCCGGCTCACCGCCGACCACTGGCACCGCCCCGCCCTGCCCCCGCTGCTGCCACGGCTCGCCGGCGGCACTCCCCCG
>NZ_JBEYFP010001151.1:0-1588 GCF_040634455.1 Kitasatospora sp. NPDC007106 | reverse complement strand
GCCGGGCGCGGACGGGTTGGCGGCGCAGCACGGCGCCGAGGGCGGCGGCCACCAGGGCGGAGGTGCCGCCGATGGTGGTGAGTGCCGCGGCCACCAGGTGCGGCTGCCGGGTGACGGCCCCGCCGATTCCTGCCGTCACGGCAGGCATGGCGTAGGCGGCCAGGACCTCGCGCCACAGGACGAACGGCGGGGGTGCGCCGGGGTCCTTCTTGCTCATGGAACGTCCTCTCCCACTCTATGATTAGGAAGCTAACTACTTATGCTTAGGTGCCTAACTATCTGGGCTGGAAAAAGGGCGGCCCGATTCCTCGGCCCGCCCGGGTGCGGTCAGCCGTCGGTGAGCGCGTCGATGCCCGCGACCACCCGGGCCAGCAGGCCGAGGAAGGTGGCGCGCTCCTCCGCGGAGAGCCCGCCGACCAGCGCCTGCATCCGGGCGAAGTGCTCGGGAGCCAGGTCGCGCAGCTTGTCGGCGCCGCGCGCGGTGAGGATCACCACGTTGCCGCGCCCGTCCTCGGTGGACGGCCGGCGGGCCACCAGGCCCTCCCGCTCCAGGCCGTCGACCAGGCCCGTCACCGTCGCCCGGGACACGCCGAGGCTCGCCGCGAGCTGCGAGGGCGACTTCTCGCCGCCGTGGTCCTCCAGGTCGGCCAGCAGCCGGTAGCGGCCGGTGGAGAGGCCGAAGCGGCCGAAGTGCACCTCGCCGGCCTGGCCGATCCGGGCGCCCGCCGCCATCAGCCGCGCCGCGACCAGGACCGCCTGCGGATCGGCGGTGAGGCCGTAGCGGGCGATCTGACGGCGGGCCTGCTCAAGGGTGGGCGCGCCGAGGCCGGTCTCGGGATGCTGGGTCACGAGAAGTACTATGGCGCCTAACCAGATCCATGGTCAAGCCCGGCCGCCCCCCGTCCGCGGACGCACCGTCCGGCGCAGCCACCACCACGGAACGGCCCCGGCGGACCCGCCGCGGCACCGTGCCGGTCGAACGGTTCTCGGCAGGTCCAACGGCCGCGCGGCGACGGTTCGTTCCCGGAATCGATGTGACATTGCGCCCAGCCCGCCGCCCTGTCGCGGCACCCCGTTGCCGCCCCATACTCCAGGACCTGACGGACCGACGGGTGGAGGAGCACGGTGAGCACGGCGGACACGGTGAGCACGGCGAACACGGTGAGCACGGCGAACACGGTGAGCACGGCAGCGACGGCGGGGACGTGGAAGCTCGGCGACCTGGAGGTGAACCGCATCGGCTACGGCACGATGCGGCTCACCGGCAACGGCATGATGGGGAACTCCGACGGCGCGCCGATCGACCGCGACGCCGCCGTCCGGCTGCTGCTCGACGCCTTCGAGCAGGGGGTAGACCACGTCGACACGGCGGCGTTCTACTTCTCCCCGCTGCGCTCCGCGAACGAGCTCCTCAACCGGGCCCTCGCGTCCTGGTGGGAGGACGTGGTGGTGGTGACCAAGGTCGGCCCGGGGCGCGACCCCTCGGGCGAGTGGCTGACCATGGCCCGCCCCGACCAGCTGCGCGGCCAGGTCGAGGAGAACCTGCGCCAGCTCGGCCGGGACCACCTCGACGTGGTCAACCTGCGCC
>NZ_JBEYFP010001150.1:0-1589 GCF_040634455.1 Kitasatospora sp. NPDC007106 | reverse complement strand
GGAGCAGGGGCAGAACCCGAGGATTGATCACGACATCACACAAGCCCTAGGGCACGGCGGAAGATACGCCGGCGCTTGACGGCGGCGACGTTGCGTTCGACCGGGCAGCGGAGCCTTGGGTGGGCCCGTTCAGCGACCTTTCCTTCGCGGTCGGTTCGCATGTGGGCCGGCGGTGGACCGGAACGGCGACGCCAGGGCCGGCTCCGGTGCAGGCCAGGTCCGCGACGCCGGAATCCGCAAGCGGGTCCAGGTGGCGACGATCCGGTGTCTGCAGGCCGCGGCCAGATCAGGGTGCGGCCCAGGAGTCGAGAGACCCACACGGTCTTGCCCTCGAAGCCCGTGACGGCCCGCAGGCTCACTCCATGGCGGAGGTGCTTTCCGCCGTAGCCGGCCAGTCCGCTCGGCAGGCGCGTGCGGCAGGTCAAATGAGACAGATAGCCAGCAAGGCTCTCCGGTCATCGAGTTGAGACACCAGACACCTCACTCAACTGCGGGAGAGCCTCGCTCATCTCGCTGCCGCCGACACCGCCCGGCCATCACCCGATCGGCGCGCCACCCTGAAAAAGCTCCGTGACCGATCTATGCTCGCATCGTCTGGCCGGCAAGGTCGTAAGAGCTTCACCGGCGAGCGCGAGGCCTGTCTTGTGGTCTTCCGCGGATGCCACCGCTACGCCGCCAGTCGGTGCCACAGCGCCTCGGGTGCCGCAGTCCCTCGCATGCGGGACCGCGCCCGACACGCAAGCAGCTGCCCCGACCGAAGCCGCACGGCCTGTGTCCAACATTCGGCGTCCAGTCCTATTAATTCCGCAGGCTCTACGCCTAACGGATTAATGTCGGCCAGATCAGTATGCATACGATCTAACTTACGGTGCACATGGATTACAGTGCACCGTAAGTTAGATCCCACGAAAGGAGAACCACTGTGCCACCCAATTCTGAACCCCAGCTCGACCAGCCCGTCGCATTCCGACCGGACAGTCTCCGCATTCACGACGACATCATCGCGGACTACTCCGCAGGTCACGACGAGCAGACCCCCGCAGACGCCACCGAGCGGCCGGGAGCGGTCCCGCCGCCCGCACCCACTCGGCCGGCCCCCCAGGAGCCGCTCGCAGCCCGCCTGCGGGCCGGATTCGGGCAGGAGTGACGACGAAAAATGTGGCTTCAGTACAGTAACCAGACCGCCTCGGGAGTCTGGCTTGCCGTCGGCTACTACGCCGAGGGCTGCGACGCGGGATCGAACTGGGCATCCAAAGGATGGTTCCGGATCGAACCCGGAAAGTCGGCCACCCCGCTCTGGACGACGAACAACTACTCCACGTTCTACGCCGAGTCGGACGACGGAAGGGTCTGGAGCGGCCCGTACACCGTCACCCTGCCCCTCAACGCCTTCAGCGACTGGTGCTGGGACCTCGGAGTCGATCCAGGACAGAGCGTAGGGATGCGGCTCGTGACGGCATCGAACGCCTGGTTCCCATGGACGGCCACGATCAACCTCACGTGAAAATCCGCATTGCAAGGCCTTAGGCCGCGCAGCTAGGCGATCGACAGCACAGGCGCAGGATCCTGACACAGAGTTTGTTGTGCTC
>NZ_JBEYFP010001149.1:0-1590 GCF_040634455.1 Kitasatospora sp. NPDC007106 | reverse complement strand
AATAAATTTTTTGTGGTTAGTGTTTTTCATCGGTGGGCAATTCCTATGGGGGGGGGGGGGGGGGGGGGGGGGGGGGGCGCCCCCCCCCGCCGCGGGTAGGGCAGCACCAGCAGGGTGGTGAGGACGGCCAGCTCCACCAGCACCCGGCGGGCCGTGAAGGTGTGGGTGAGCAGCAGCGGGGCGGCGGCGACCGCGGAAAGGACGGCACTGCAGGCGACGGCGGGCACCACGGCCGCCGTCGGCGCGTACCGGGAGCGCGCGGGCCAGCGGCACCGCAGCACCAGGGCGGTGCCCGGGACGGCCAGCACGGCGACGGCGGCGAGGACGGTGCGGACGCGGCCCGCGGGCAGCACGGTGGCCGCGGCCCCGGCCCAGGCGAGGCCGGCGAGCACGCACCGCACCGCCGGACCGGCGAAGCTGTTCACGGCTGCCTCCCGGTGGGATTCTGCTGGTCGGTGCTGCCGCCGGTGCCCCACGGCGGCGCGACCTCGCCGACGACGCCGGCGGACGGCGCGGTGTACTGGTAGACCACCGCGTCGGGGCTGGTGTAGACGGCGCGGAACTCCGGTGATCCGGCCGCGAGTCCGGCCAGCCGCCGGACGGTGTCCTCGGGCAGCGCCCCGGTCAGCCGGAGGGCCTCGGCCTGGGCGCGGGTGAGCACCAGGAACGACGGCCCGGGCACCACCGGGACGGTCAGCTCGCGGCGCAGCAGCGGCAACGGGTCGGCGAGCATGATGCGCTGTTCCTCCGCCGACAGCTGGCTGAGGATCACCCGGGTGCGGTCGTCGTAGTTGAACTCGCCGCCGGGGAGGTCGCCGGTGACGGAGACGATGCGCGTGCCCGACGGGGCGTCCGCGGTGACCTGCTTCAGGGCCGCGACCTCCTGCGGGCTGAAGTAGTTCATCGCCTCCTTGCTGTAGTAGTTGCCGAACATGCCGAGGGCGAGCGCGCCCGCCGCGGCGGCGGCGAGGGCGCGGTGCAGGACGGGCCTCCGGCCGCTGCGCAGCACGACCGTGCCGGCCAGGAAGGCCGTCGCCGGGAGGACGAACAGGTAGGCGCGCAGGATCATCTCGCCGCCGTAGCTGTTGCCCAGCAGCAGCGGCAGCGGGCCGAACAGCACGGCGATCAGGCCGGTGCGGCGGACCCAGCGCTGCGAGACCAGCGCGACGACGGCGAGCAGGCCGAGCACCGCGCACATGCCGAGGGAGAGCCGGGCGACCATCGCCTGGCCGGGCGCGATGGTGCCGAACCTCAGCTGGCCCGGTGGGCGGACGTTGCTGTTGGTGGCGCTGAGGCCGGCGATCAGCTGGTTGGCGTTCTGCGCCAGGTAGCTGTGGGCGACCGTGTAGTCCCAGGCGAAGGTCATCGCGACGGCGGCGCCCAGTACCGGCAGGACGGTCCGCCGGTTGCGGCGCGGCAGGCTGAGCATGGCGAGGACGCTGATCGTCATGATCGGGGTCAGCGGGTGCGAGATCACGATGCCGGCGAGGACCACCACCGTCATGGCGTACCAGCCGAGCCAGGGTGTCCTGGCGGTGAGCGCGGTGGCCGTCGGCGGCCCCTCGGCGGCGGCCGCGGCGGCGCGCCGGG
>NZ_JBEYFP010001148.1:0-1594 GCF_040634455.1 Kitasatospora sp. NPDC007106 | reverse complement strand
CAGGCTTCCCCGGCGGCAAGACCAACGGCAACGGAGTCGACGGCGCGCCCGGCTGCACCGACGGCCGCACCGACGGATGCACCGACAACGAACCGGGCCCCTGGCACACCCGGCGGCGTACCGTCCCGGCCCCCCCGGCGCCGAACCCGGGTGGTCAAGCCGGTGAGGACCACCGGGATCTCGCTGGTCACCTCGGCCGCCGTCATGCCGGCCACGATCGGAATCCCGGGCACGGACGCGGGTCACCTGCCGCTGCTGTTCCTCGTCTCGATCGAGGCGACCACGGCGGTGGGCCGGGCGTGCAGGCGACCGACACCACCTTCGACGGGGTGGGGCAGCTGATCGGCATGTCCGTGTTCATCGTGCTCGCGCCGCCGTCCTCGGGGGCCGACATCCCCCCGCATGCCCTGCAGTCGTTCCAGCGGTTCCTGGCGCACTTCGAGCCGATGCGGCAGCTCAGCGACGGGGTCAGGGCGACCTGCGCTTCGACGACCGGGCGGATGCCGGCCCGGCCCGCGCCTGGATCACGATGGGGATCGGGGCGGGGATCGGGACGGTCCGCGCCCTGGTCCTCGGCTGTGCGATGACCGGCTACTGCGGCCGCAAGGGCTGCGCCGGCCGGTGGTCGAGGCCTCGGCCTGAGAAGCCGTTGCCGAACCGGGCGGTTCGTCTGATGGTTGAACGAAGGTTCCCAGTTGGTGCGGTGGGTGCGCCACCGTTCGTCCCGGTGTCCGCAAATCCGTTCGCCTGCACGCGTATGGCTGCCTACCCTGCCAATCATGAGCTTCGTATACGGGATCAGGCCTGAGCAGGCCCAAGATCATCCGGAAGTACGCCGCGTACATGCACTCGCCTTCGGCAATCCGGAACGCGTCCCCGGTCTGGTGGACGCGCTTCGTGACGCGCCGGGAGCAATCGAGCCGATTTCGCTCGTCGCGACACGGCAGGATCAGGTTGTCGGGCACGTCATGCTCAGCGCCTGCCGCCTGGATGCCCAGCCCCAGCTGGTCGATGTCGTCAGCCTGTCACCCCTGGGCGTCCACCCGGACCACCAGCTCCACGGCGTCGGCACCCAGCTGATCAAGGCAGCCCTGAAAGCAGCTGACGACCGCGGAGTGCCGCTGGTCTTCTTGGAGGGCTCGCCGACGTACTACGGGACGCGTGGTTTCCAGCGGGCCAGCTCGTGTGGGTTCCGTTCACCCTCGCTGCGCATTCCGGATCTGGGGTTCCAGGTCGCGAAGCTGTCGTCGTACGAGCCCTGGATGACCGGCACATTCGTCTACTCCGAGGCATTCTGGGCAAACGACTGCGTAGGACTACGCGACCCCGAGCGCTTCGCGCGGATCGCCACCCAGGTCTGAGAAACCGCTATACCGATCACGAGGCGTGTCGATCGAACGGGAGTCCCGATCGGGTGACTGCGGCGGGTGCCGCGCATGAACGCAGGGCCTCCTGGTAGCCCAAAGGGTGTCTACGCCAACAAGCTGACCAGGAGGCCCTGTTGCCGCATTTCTACGACATCGCGGGAGTTGGGTCCACTTCGGCCACTCCTCCGTGTGACTGCCTGGCTCACCGGTTCGGGAACGCGGCCGGC
>NZ_JBEYFP010001147.1:0-1598 GCF_040634455.1 Kitasatospora sp. NPDC007106 | reverse complement strand
CGGACCTGGATCCCGGTGGCGTTCAGCCGCAAGACCACACCTTCGGCTTCGGCGTACGCGAAGACGTCTGGGAGGGTCCGCAGCCGGACCCCTGGGCGGTCCGGTACCGCGAAGCCGCGGCGGGCAAGCAGGCCCCGTATCTCGGCGACGGCCCGGGTGATCGTGGAGCGGTCGACGCCGAGCAGCAGACCCAGGACCGCGTGCGGCAGGTCGTGCCGCAGAATGGATCAGCGTCGCGACCACCCGGTCGGTGAACACCGGCCGGTGCTTGGCGCCCGCACCCGCGGCCCGGAGCCGCACGCCGCCCCGGACCGCGTGCCGCCGGCCCTCGACCACTGCCTGCCATGCTTCCTGGGCCGGCGCATCCCCACCGCAATCACGCACCAGCTCGTTGGTCAACTCCAACACCCCAGATCGGCAGCCAACCGTCACAACCAGAATGACGGTCAGTCACAGTTGCTTGGACCAGTCACCCTTGAAACGATAAGCACGGCCGTCACCGACCTGCTTCAGCCCGTCCGGGACAACATCATCATGGTACGGGTACTGCTGCGTCACCGCGGCCAGCAGGAACTCCAGGAAGCCGCCCTCGAACAGGTCCCACTCCCGCATCGAGTGGAACTTGGCAGTGACCGGCCAGCGGTCCGGGTCCGGGCCCCGCAGCAGCCAGAAGAAATGGTCGGAGTTGTAGTTGTTGCCCCACTTCAGCAGCCCGCCCTCGGCCGGGAACAGCGGGTACGGGCACTCGTCATAATCCCCGTCCCGGTAGGCCTGGGCCAGCCAGGCACAGTATCCGTAGGGCTCCGTCGTGTTAAACAGGAACCCCTCGAAGCCGACCGGCTCCGCGATCTGGGAACTGGGCGCTGCCGATGGCGTGTAGATGTGCAATTCGTTGCTGATGCTGACCGACCCGTACCGGTCGGCGAACGCCCGGTAGTCCGCGGGCAGCTGGAAACCGATCTCCCCCGGCGCGCGCTCCCACGGGACCGGCACCACTCCGTCCGCAGGCGGCGGCCCGATCACCGCGCCGAGCCGGTCCAGCGTCTCCTCGACGTTCACGTCCACTCCCGTCGGCCGCCCGTTCTCGCCGGAGGCTAGTTTCCCAGGTTCACGAGTCCGCTCGGGCCGTAGCGCGCGTTGTCCACGACCGTCCATGCGGAGTCCGTGCCCGCCCCGGTGGTGGCATCCCACGCGTAGAGCGACATCTCCCATCTGCTCGGAATGGTGCTGATGGTGCTGTTGTACTGCGGACGCACGTTGTACCGCACATAACCCCGGTTCATGCCGCTCTCGGCTCTGGTCTCGAAGGTCCGCATGCTGTTGGTGATGGTGCCGCCGGTTGCCTGGTTGGTGTTGGCCCCCTGCTGGAAGCAAGGCGTCAGGTTCCGCTCGTCCCTCGTTCCGCCGGCCATGCGCGGCACGGAGTGGCAGCGAGCGAGGACCTTATCGGGGTCGGGGAACCCGAGGGCGGTCGCCCGCGCCTGAGCGTCGTTCCAGCCCCGGATGTCGCCGCCCGCGGACTGCCCCCTCTTGGAGCTGGGCGTCCCTTCGAGACAGGCTTTGACTCCCCGGTTGCGGCCCTGAGCGTCCGGCGGCAG
>NZ_JBEYFP010001146.1:0-1600 GCF_040634455.1 Kitasatospora sp. NPDC007106 | reverse complement strand
CCGGCAATCTCCGAACCGCTGGCCCGCGCGCTCCGGCCCGGACGTCCGGCCCTCGCGTCCGGCCCTCACCCGCCGGTCGGGTTCCGGCCCGGGCACCCGTACGCGGCTCGGCTGACACCCCGTCGGCGGTCCGTCCGTTCCTACCGACTCCGGTCGGCCGCTCCCGGCCCGGCTCCCGCTGCTCCCGGCGGCGGACCGGGTCGCGACGCGCCGAGGGGGCGTGTACCGCAGCAGCCCGCGCCCCTAGAATGCCGCCCGCGAACGGTATTACTGGCCGGTAGAAGCGGGGGTTGGCATGGCGGACGATCGGGTGCACGCATTCGGCGACGACGTACTCGGGGACCACGACGCGGTGGCGCTGGCCGGACTCGTCCGGTCCGGCGAGGCGAGCCCCGACGAACTCGCGGAGGCCGCCGCGGCCCGTGCCCGGCGGATCGACTCGGCCCTCGAACCGGTCGCCTTCGCCGCCCGCCTGCCGCGGCTCACCGCCGACAGCCGACTGGCGCCGTTCTACGGCGTGCCCACCTACCTCAAGGACAACGTCGACCTGCGCGGCATGCCCACCGGGCAGGGCAGCGCCGCCTTCCGGGCCCGGCCCGCCCGGCGCACCGCCGGGTTCGCCGACCAGTTCCTCGCCACCGGCGTCGCCGTGCTCGGCAAGTCCCGGCTCCCCGAGTTCGGACTCAACGCCTCGACCGAGTACGCCGCCGCGGAGCCGGTGCGCAACCCCTGGAAGCCCTCGCACTCGCCCGGCGCCTCCTCCGGCGGCTCGGCGGCCCTGGTCGCGGCGGGCGTCGTGCCGATCGCCCACGCCAACGACGGCGGCGGCTCGATCCGCATCCCCGCGGCCTGCTGCGGGCTGATCGGCCTCAAGCCGACCCGCGGCCGCCTGGTGCCCAACGACCAGGGCCGCCGCCTGCCGATCGACCTGGTCACGGACGGCGTGCTCACCCGTTCCGTCAGGGACACCGCCGCGTTCTTCGCCGCCGCCGAACGCCACCACCGCAACCCCGCACTACCCCCGCTCGGCCTGGTCGAGGGCCCCGGCACCGGCCCGCTGCGGATCGGCCTCGTCCTCGACTCGCCGCTCGCCGACACCGACGCGGCCACCCGCCGCGCCGTCGAGGACACCGCGCTCCGCCTGGAGGCCCTCGGCCACCGGGTCGAGCCGACCGTCCTGCCCTTCGGCGAGGAGTTCTCCCGCGACTTCACCCTCTACTGGGGCTACATCGCCTTCCTCATCGCCGCCACCGGCCGGCTGATGCTGGACCGCAGCTTCCGCACCGCCCGCCTCGACGGCCTCACCTCGGGCCTGCGCCGCAGCTTCCACCGCGAGTTCGCCCGCATCCCCGGTGCGCTGCGGCGACTGGGCCGCGCCGAGCAGGCCTACGCCGAACTCTTCCGCAGCCATGACGCGGTGCTCTCCCCGGTGCTCGCGCACACCGCCCCGCCGATCGGCCATCTCAGCCCCAACGTGCCGTTCGAGGAGCTGATGGGGCGTCTGCAGCGGTACGTGGCGTTCACCCCGGTCAACAACGTGACCGGGGCGCCCGGGATCTCGCTGCCCGCCGGCAGCACGGACGACGGCCTGCCGATCGGC
>NZ_JBEYFP010001145.1:0-1601 GCF_040634455.1 Kitasatospora sp. NPDC007106 | reverse complement strand
GCCGCGCGATCCCCGCGCCGACGGGTGATCCGTGCGCGGCACGGCGTGGCCCCGGTGCGCGGGCGGGCCCCGCGGCCTACCGTCGTGCGGGACCGGAACAACGGGAGGACGCAGTGCCGGAGCAGAAGATCACGACGTTCCTGTGGTTCGACCACCAGGCCGAGGAGGCGGCGCAGTTCTACACCTCGCTGTTCCCGGACTCCCGGATCGTCGGCGTGCAGCGCTACGGCGAGGCGGGACCGGGTGCGGCGGGCTCGGTGATGACCGTGTCCTTCGAACTCGCCGGGCAGCGCTACCTCGCCCTCAACGGCGGCCCGATCTTCCCGTTCACCGAGGCGATCTCGCTCCAGGTGAACTGCGACGACCAGGCGGAGGTCGACCGGCTGTGGGCCGCCCTCACCGCGGGCGGCGGACAGGAGAGCGACTGCGGCTGGCTCAAGGACCGGTACGGGCTCTCCTGGCAGATCACCCCGCGACGGCTGATGGAACTGCTCGGCGACCCGGACCCGGACAGGTCCCAGCGGGCGATGCGCGCGATGCTGCAGATGAAGAAGATCGACATCCAGGCACTGGAGGACGCCCTCGTGGCCGGCGGCGCCACTGGACCGGCCGAGTAGACACCCCGGCCGCCGCGCCGACTTCTTTGTGCCATCTGCCAGTACGGCGGTCGGACGGGTGCGGAGGAGACTCTCTGCCACGGCCCGCAGCCCCGCAGACCCCCGATCCCGGAGGGCCGGCGGGGCAGGGCGCAGGACGACGTGCCGGAGGGGGCAGCACATGGCTGTGCAGCAGTACGACGGGATCGGCGAGGCGTTCGAGGGGTTCAAGTCCCTGCCGCTGATGCGCTACGGGGAGGTACCGAGCTTCCTCGGCATGGTGGGCGAGGTGAAGGGCAGGTCCGTGCTCGACCTGGCCTGCGGCACCGGCTTCTACAGCCGGGAGTTCAAGCGGCGCGGTGCCGCGGAGGTGCTCGGCGTCGACATCTCCGTCGAGATGGTCGCCGCCGCGCGGGACATCGAGCGGCGCGAGCCGCTGGACGTGCGGTACGAGGTCGGCGACGTCGCCGACCTGCGGTCCTTCGAGCGGCGGTTCGACCTCGCGCTCGGAGTACAGTGCCTCAACTACGCCGGGTCCGTCGAGGCGATGGAGCGGATGTGCCGCAACATCCACCGGAGCCTGGTGCCGGGCGGGGAGTTCTTCGTCCTCGCCCAGAAGCCCGACTACGGGTTCGACTGCCGCAGCCTGGAGACCTACGGCTTCCGTTGTGAGCCGACCGGCGAGGAGACCGGGACCGGCCCGCAGGTGCGGGTCACCGCCCTCCTCGAACCGCAGCCGATCAGCATCGTCGCCACGGCCCCGCGCCGCGAGGTCTACGAGGACTGCCTGCGGGCGGCCGGGTTCGGCGCGGTGGAGTGGGTGCCGCTGCGGATCTCCGAGGCCGGCATCCGCGCGTACGGCGAGGACTTCTGGGCCGACCTGCTCGCCCACCCGCCGCTCGAGATGCTGCGCTGCCGCGCCTGACCCCGGGCGCGGTCCGCCCCGGCGGACGGCACGCAGGAGACGGGGCTGTCCGAGTGCCTTCCGGACCTCTCGCGAGCGCG
>NZ_JBEYFP010001144.1:0-1605 GCF_040634455.1 Kitasatospora sp. NPDC007106 | reverse complement strand
ACCTGCACGACCCCCGGCGACAAGAGCCCGGCACGCGCCGCGTCGAAGCCGATCCCGGCACAAGGGCTTTGGTCCGCTGGATGGGCACCGCGGGTGCCGTCCTGCTCCGCCCCGACCGCGTCGTCCTCGCCACCGCGGCCCGACCCCGCCGCCCCGACACCACGTGCGGAGACGATCTCGCGGCCACCTCCGCCGCCTGGGCGTCCCTGTGCAGCAGCGGCCGGGCAGCCGAGGGCCCTCCAACCGTGGTCGCGGAACCACGGTGACGACGGCCGATTCCGCATCACGGATGCTTTCCGCCCGGGAAGCGCCCGAAGAGAGTGCGTCGTACGACACCGGCGGCCTGCGCGAGCTCCTCCGTCCTGGCGCTCGGGTCCGGCCGAGCTCATGGCGGAACGCCGCCTCGACCAGCTCTGCCACGTGTACGGCTGTCCGGTCCGCGTGACCCAGGGAGTGATCTTGCGGCCGGCCTCCGCGGTCGCGAGCCACTGGGCGGTCGTCCCCGGCCAGCGGAGGAAACCCGTATCTGCCAGCATGGGTATGGAGTCCAATCGGTCGGCCGGTAGCCGACCTGGGCGGCAAGAGGGGCTGCCGTGATGGCTGGGGCTGAGGCGCCTACCCGGGTAACGGTCGTGACGAATCCACGCTCGGGTGGAGGCAAAACCGCCCGCTTCGACCTGATCAACCGGGCCGAGGGTATGGGGGCACAGGTCTGGTCGACCAGTGCCGAGCACGACGCGACGTCACTCGCCAGGCTCGCGGTCCAGGAGGGGGCCGAAGTGCTGGCAGTCGCGGGCGGGGACGGAACTGTATCGGCTGTGGCCGCGGTGGCGGCCGCTACAGATCGGCCGTTGCTGGTGGTCCCGGCAGGCACGCGCAACCATTTCGCCCGGGATCTCGGCCTCGACATCCGCAATCCGGTTTCCTCGCTGAGCGCCCTGATCGATGGCGTACCAACCCGTGTGGATCTCGGGCTGGTAGGCCCGCACACCTTCGTCAACAACGTGTCGTTCGGCCCCTACGCCGACGCACTGTTGGAGCCCGGGTACCGGGAGGACAAGGCGCGTACCCTCGCTTCCGTCGCACCCGATTACCTCAGCGGGAGGCAATGCGTCGAGGCCGATGTGGACACCCCGCAGGGAACCGTCCAGCTCCCCCAAGTTGTGTTGGTCTCCAACAACCCGTACCACATCGCCACTCCGCGCTACCTAGGGCGCCGCTTCACGCTCACCTCAGGACTGCTCGGCGGCATCGTGCTCAAGCGCCCGACCGACATGCCGCCGGACCTCCTGCGACACCTTCGCGGCGAGCTACTGCGGCGGCAGCCTGGTCCAAGTACGCCGGGTGATGCAGTCATCGCCTGGATGGCGGACACCATCACATTGCACGGCGGGCGGCGGCAACTACGTGCAGGGGTGGACGGCGAACCCGTCACGCTGCCTCTTCCCGTCACGTGCGAGGCCCGGCCAGGTGGACTGCGGGTGTTGCTACCGAGGGACCGACCAGGAATCCCACGAGAGCCGAGGCCCGGGCTCCCAAGAGCACCGCGTGACTACTGAGACATGGAACTCAGAGAACATTCCGGTACGCCCTGATTCAGAACCG
>NZ_JBEYFP010001143.1:0-1605 GCF_040634455.1 Kitasatospora sp. NPDC007106 | reverse complement strand
CCAGCTTCGACGGCCTGCCCGGCGGCAGCCGCACCGGCCGGTCGCTGCTGGCCGCGCAGGTCCGGACGGTGCGGCGCCGGCACGTTCGGCCGGGCGCGGGGACGGGTCGTCATGGGATGCCTCCCCCTGGGGCAGGCCCGGCCGGGTCGGTCCGGGCTCGATGGCTCAAACATACACTCAAGTCCACTGAATGGCTAGGGGACTAAAAATGTATTCGAGTACATGGGTGCCCGCTACGACGGTGGAGGTCCTGTGTGCAGGTCTTCATCCGGCCAGGTCCGGGGCGGTGCCGTCCGTTGACATGGACTTCGCCCTATGTTTGAGTTGGGGCACATCAATGCACTCCAGTGCAGCAGCGACGATGTCATCTGGAGGCCTGTGTGCGTCGACCCTCAGACGCCCCGACGGCCGTGACCTCGCGGCGGGCCCGCAACAAGGAGCGCGCCAGGGAGCGCGTCTACACCTCGGCCAAGACCCTGTTCGGTCGCAAGGGGTATGCGGACACGTCCGTCGCGGAGATCGCGGAACACGCGGACATCGCGCGTGGCACCTTCTTCAACTACTTCCCGCGCAAGGACGCGCTCATCAGCGTATGGGCCGAGGAGCGCAGAACGGAGCTGATGCGCCGTCTGTCCCCGCAACTGCAGTGCGGATCGGGGGTCGTGGCGGACCTCCGCGCCTGCCTGGCCGTGCTCGGCGCCCTCAACGAGGAGGAGCCGGAGCTCAGCGTGGCGATGCTCACCGCCTGGGTCCAGGCCGGGCGGCCGCTGGAGGAGGAGTCCTACCTCGGCGCGATCTTCGCCGACATCGTCGAGGCCGGCCGCACCCGGGGCGAGGTCCCCGCCGCGGCGGACGCCGGACGGGTCGGCGAACTCGTGCGCGACCTCTACCTCGGCACGCTGTACCGCTGGAGCCGGGAGGATCCGGCCGACCGGCGCCGCCACTCGCTCGGCGCCGAACTGCAGCAGGCCCTCGACCTGCTGATCCACGGCATCGCCGCACCGCCGGGGCCGAACCCCCCGCGGTGACCCCGGGGAGGCCCCGCCTCCCCACCCCTTCGAACGGGCCGCCCGTGCCTCGCGACGCTCTTGTCGTTGCGCGCACGGGCGGCCCGTTCGGCGTTGTCCGGGGCCGTTCGTTCGTCTGCGTGCCGGTGCGCGAATCGCCCATCGGAGGACGTACCCCGCCAACTCGCGCCGGCCGGGCGGCAGGTCCTCGGAGTCGCGTAGTTAAACACCGAGACCAAACTTGGCTTCCAGTGTAAGTTTGCATCGCGCTAACGACGAGCGCCCGCTGTCCCGTCCGTCCGGTCGTACTCGAAGAGATTGGACCACCCACATGGAGCACGTGCGACAGAGCCCCGGCGCCCCCATCGCCGTCATCGGCATGGGCTGCCGCTTCCCCGGGGCCGACGGGCCGGAGCAGTTCTGGCGGAACCTGCTCGCCAACACCGACTCCGTCACACCCGTCCCCGCCGAGCGCTTCGACATCGCGCCCGACTACGACCCCGCGCCCGGCACCCCCGGCAAGACCGCCTCCCGCCACGGCGGCTTCATCACCGACGCCTTCGCCTTCGACCACGCCTTCTTCGGCATATCGCCCGCC
>NZ_JBEYFP010001142.1:0-1606 GCF_040634455.1 Kitasatospora sp. NPDC007106 | reverse complement strand
CCGAACGGATGCCGGGCGTCGTCCGGCGGGAGGCGCGCCCGACCCCGGTCGGCCCGGTCGGGGGACCGTGCGGGCTGCGGCGGAGCGCGGCCGGGGCCGACGGAGGCAGTACCCTCTCCGCGTGAACGATGCCCAGCTCGCCGCCCTGCTGACCGGATGCGCCGAGGCCCCCTACCCCGGCACCTGGCAGGACGCCCCCTTCGCGGAGCGGACGGTCGAGGGAGTGCGGTACGCCCTGGTCGCGGTCGACCCCGGGGTGAGCGCGCTCGGCATGCGGCGCGAGGACGGCTCGCTGTGGCTGCTTCCCGGGTGGAGCACCCCGCGGCTGGTGAACACCCGCGCGGAGACCTTCGCCGCCTTCACCCGCCTCTACGAGGAGGCGGCGGCCGAGGCCGATGCGTTCGAGGCCGACTCCGACGAGGACGACTCCGACGAGGCCGTGGACCGCGCCACGGCGGCCGGCGACGCGCTCACCGACGCCCTGCTGGCGAAGTTCGCGGCCCTCGACCCGGCGGCCGTCGCCGACGAGAACTCCTTCTGGCACATCGCCGCCGAGGAACTGGGCTACGCCATCGGCTGACGCCGCTGCGCCCCGGCCCGTATTCGGTTGCGCACCGGTGTCCGGCCGGGTCAAGGTGGCCCGACACCCCGACGGAAGCAGCAGAGATGACCGCCCCGACCACCCACGTCGACCACGAACTCGTCGAGGCCGCGACCCACGTCGCCCGCACGCGCTGCCGGGGCGACAACCACACCGTGGCAGCCGCGGCCCGCGCCCGGGACGGACGCATCGTCACCGCCGTGAACGCCTATCACTTCACGGGCGGCCCCTGCGCCGAACTCGTCCTCATCGGCGCGGCAGCCGCCCAGGGCGCCTACGAGCTGGAGACGATCGTCGCCGTGGGCGACCGCGACCGTGGAGTGCTGCCGCCCTGCGGCCGGTGCCGCCAGGTCCTGCTCGACTACTTCCCCGGCATCGAGGTCGTCGTCGGCACGGGCGACCGGATGCGGGCCGTTCCCGTCCACGACCTGCTGCCCGAGACCTACGTGTGGGCCGACCACCAGCTCGACGGCGGGTGAGCCACGCTCGACGCCGGGCGGGTCACGGCCCGGGGGCCTCGGTGAGGCAGGCCGGGAAGTCCGGGTGCGAGGACCAGGCGGCGAGGCCCTCGACCACCACAGCCCAGGCGCGGGCGGCCTCGCCGGCCTCACCCCGGTCCAGGGCCTCCTCCGTCAGGGCGAGGTGCTCGTCGACCGCCCGGGACCACGTCTCGAACGCCGCGGCGACATCACCGCTCCGGCCCCACGGCCCCGCCGGGCCGGGCCGCTGACGCCGGGCCGTGACGAACGCCCGCGCGGCGGCCAGCTGTTCGGCGGTCGGAAGGCTCTCGCTCGTGCTCATGCCCGATCCTCGGTGGCGGCACCGCCCGCCCCACCCGCTGCGGGCCTCCGGCGGAACGGCACCGTGATCTTCGGCTGCCCAACCTACCCCCGCAGCGGGGCGACAGCTGCGATCCCCCGCCGCTCCGCGCGGCGCCGCCGAGGCCCGCAGGGCCGACCGGTCAGGGCAGCGGCTCGCCGCGCGGAGCGGCGGGGGATCGCAGCT
>NZ_JBEYFP010001141.1:0-1608 GCF_040634455.1 Kitasatospora sp. NPDC007106 | reverse complement strand
CCCGCACCACCGTCCCAGCCGTACTCCGAGGAGACCGCATGACCCTCTCCCTCGCCTGCGTCCTGGCCGAGTCGGCCCGCAGGCACCCCACCCGCACGGCCGTCGTCGACGGCGCACTGGAACTGACGTACGCCCAACTCTGGTCCGAATCACTCGACTTCGCGGGCCGTCTGGTCGCCGCCGGCGTACGGCCGGGCGACCGCGTCGCCCTGATGGCCCAGAACACCGCCGACTTCCCGCGCTGCTACTACGCCGTCCTCGCGGCCGGCGCCGTGGTCGTCCCCGTCCATCTGCTGCTCACCCCGCAGGAAGTGGCGCACGTGCTCTCCGACAGCGGAGCCCGGCTCCTGGTGGTCGACGAGGCGTCCGCACGGACGGGCACGGCCGCCGCCGGGATCGCCGGCGCCGCCGTGCTGAGTACCCGCGCTCCCCGCGACGGCACCACCCCGCTCACCTCCCACCTCCCGCGCCGCCCCGACGACCCGGCAGTGATCCTCTACACCAGCGGCACCACCGGACGGCCCAAGGGCGCGGTGCTCACCCAGCTCAACCTGGTGATGAACGCGACCGTCAGCGCCTTCGACACCTTCGGCGTGACCGGCCGGGACGTGGTGCTCGGGTGCCTGCCGATGTTCCACACCTTCGGGCAGACGGTCGCCATGAACACGACCTTCCGGGTCGGCGCGACGCTGGTGATGCAGCCGCGCTTCGACCCGCACACCGCACTGGATCTGATGCGGCGCCACGGGGTGACCCTCTTCCACGGCGTGCCGACCATGTTCATCGCCCTCCTGGACGCGCTCCGCGCCGGCGCCGACCGTCCGTCGGCACTGCGGCTGTGCGTCTCCGGCGGCGCCTCGCTCCCCGTCGCCGTCCTGGACGAGGTCCAGGAGCGGCTGGCACCGGTGCTGGAGGCGTACGGCCTGTCGGAGACCTCCCCGGTGGCCACCTCCAACCAGCCGGTGTTCGGCACCCGCGCCGGTACGGTCGGCCACCAGGTGTGGGGCGTGGACGTCGCCGTCGCCGCCCCGGTCACCGACGGCGAGGAGGCGGACGGGCTCCGTCTGCTGCCGCCGGGCGATCTCGGCGAGATCGTGATCCGCGGCCACAACGTGTTCAGCGGCTACCTCGGACTCCCCGAGGCCACCGCCGCGGCCTTCACCGACGGATGGTTCCGGACGGGCGACCTCGGCGTCCAGGACGAGGCCGGCTTCGTCCGCATCGTCGACCGCACCAAGGACCTCATCATCCGCGGCGGGTACAACGTCTACCCGCGCGAGGTCGAGGAGGCACTGATCCGCCACCCGGCCGTCGCCCAGGTCGCCGTCATCGGCCTGCCCCACCCCACCCACGGCGAGGAGGTCTGCGCCGTGGTGGTGCCGGCCGATCCCGCCGCCCCGCCGGAGCCGTCCGAGCTCGTCGCCTGGGCGACCGGCCAGGTCGGCCGGCACAAGTACCCCCGCCAGGTGGAGATCGTGGAGTCACTGCCCCTGGGCCCCAGCATGAAGGTCCTCAAGCGCGAACTGCGCCACGCCTTCACCCTGCGCACCCAGGCCTGACCGCCTGCGTACGGCAGCGAGGGGCGCGACGGCCGCCTCCAGCACCGTC
>NZ_JBEYFP010001140.1:0-1609 GCF_040634455.1 Kitasatospora sp. NPDC007106 | reverse complement strand
CCCCGGGCCTGAGCCGCACCGGACCGCACACGCGGTCCGGGGCGTCGCCCACGTGCCTGCGGGGCTCACAGGTAGAGGCCGGTCGACCCCTCCGCGCCGGACAGCCGCTCGGACGCCACCGCGTGCAGGTCGCGCTCGCGCAGCAGCACGTACGTCGCCCCGCGGACCTCGACCTCCAGCTTGTCCTCCGGGTCGTACAGCACCCGGTCGCCCGGCTCCACCGTCCGCACGCTCTGGCCGACCGCCACCGCCTCGGCCCAGGCGCAGCGCCGGGACAGCTCCGCCGTCGCCGGGATGAGGATGCCGCCGGTGGAGCGCCGCTCGCCCTCGCCCGCGTCCGCCTTCACCAGCACCCGGTCGTGCAACATCCTGATCGGCAGCTTCTCCCCCAGCCGGTCGTGCCGGGGCTCCTCGTGCCGCGCGCTCTGCTCGTCGTTCTTGCTCACGCACCCGACCGTACCCGCCCGACGGCCCGCAGGTGCACGGCGGGCCCGCAGGTGCCCGCCATCCGGAACGGGCACGGAAAGGGGCCGGGACGCCGCAGCGCCCCGGCCCCGACCGGCCTGCCTCAGCCGCGCCGCCGCTTGCGGGCCGAGGCCAGCAGCAGCACCACGCCGACACCGACCAGCGCCGCCGGCACCACCCGCTCCGGCCGCGGCCGGCCCTTCTCGTCCGTGAAACCGGCCTTGACCTGCTCCAGCGCCCCGCTCGCCGCCACGTACGCCCGGCCGACCTTCTGCTCGACGGCGCCGAGCATCCGCGCCTTGGTCTGCGCCGCGACCGTCGCGGGGTGCACCCGCATCGCCAGCTCGTCCAGCGTCGACGCGAGCCGCTCACGGGCCTGCGCGATGTCCGCCTCGATCTGGGCCGTCGTTCGCGCCGACTTGTCCTTGCTCGCCTGGGCCACGAGAGCCACCCCAATCACTGATGCTGTCCTGTGCGACACGCACAGTCTGTCAGCTCCCACCATGCGCCGCGCAGCGCCACCCACCGAGCGGGGTAGGTTTGCCGGGGTACGACCACCCGTCCAGCACGAGGAGAGATCCACCGTGAGCGAGCGCCTCAAGGCGGGCGACACCGCCCCCGCCTTCACCCTGCCCGATGCCGACGGCAACCAGGTGTCCCTCGCCGACCACCTCGGCCGCAAGGTGATCGTGTACTTCTACCCGGCCGCCCTCACCCCCGGCTGCACCACCCAGGCCTGCGACTTCACCGACAACCTGGAGGTCTTCGCCGGCGCCGGCTACGACGTCATCGGCGTCTCCCCCGACAAGCCGGAGAAGCTCGGCAAGTTCCGCGAGAAGGAGAACCTCCAGGTCACCCTGGTCGCGGACGAGGACAGGTCGGTGCTGGAGGCGTACGGCGCGTACGGCGAGAAGAAGCTGTACGGCAAGACCGTGGTCGGCGTGATCCGCTCCACCGTCGTCGTCGACGAGGAGGGCAAGGTCGAGCACGCGCTCTACAACGTCAAGGCCACCGGCCACGTCGCCAAGCTGCTGCGCGACCTGCGGATCGGCGCCTGACCGACCGTCGACGCCGCGGCGGGCACCGGGTCTCCCGGTGCCCGCCGCGGCGTTCCCGGGGGTCGACGGCCCGTCACCTTGTCACC
>NZ_JBEYFP010001139.1:0-1612 GCF_040634455.1 Kitasatospora sp. NPDC007106 | reverse complement strand
CGCGGACGGGGCCCTCGGCGACGCCCGCGCCGGCCCGGCGGACAGCCGCCAGCCGGCGGCGGGCCAGCCGCAGCGCCATCCGGCTCAGCGGGCGGTACTCCGCGGGCACCTCCAGGATCGCGTCCGCCTGCAGCAGCGCCTTCTCGGCCAGGTCCGCGAGGTCCGCCACCAGGTGCTCGACGCCGTCCGTGCGGCGCCCGGCCGCCAGGTCCTCCCGGGTCACCCCGTGGTCGGCGAGGCTCTGCTCGGGCAGGTACAGCCGGCCCCCGCGCAGGTCCTCGGCCAGGTCGATCAGGAAGTCCAGCCGCTGCCACGCGTCGGCGAGCGCCCGGCCGGCCGCGGCGTAGCGCTCGTCCCCGCCGCCGATGTGCACCAGCCCGGCGGTCAGCATGGTGAACGGCCACGACAGCCGGTCGACGTACGCCTGGTAGTCGGCCTCGGTCGCGAAACCGGTGAAGTCCAGGTCGGCCCGCGCACCGGCGAGGTAGTCCTCGATCCAGTGCCGGGGGAGCCCGCGCAGCCGCACCGAGTGCGCGAAGGCCCGTGCCAGCGGCTGTCCGCACTCCTCACCGGCCAGCGCTGCACCGACCTGGTCCCGCCAGTGCGCGAACCGCTCGGCCCGGACCTGCGGCGCCCCCTGGTCGCACAGGTCGTCGGTGTAGCAGGCGAACGCGTAGCCGGCGACGGCGTGCGGCTGGTACGCCGCGACACCGAGCAGCCGCACCGCGGCGAACAGCGCGGGCTCGCGACGGCGCAGGAACCGGGCGGCCTCCCCGTAGTCCCGGGCCAGCGCGGCACCGACCGCCCCGGAGCCGTCCTGCCCGGCGCCGGCCGCTCCGGCACCGTCCGCTCCGGAACCGCTCACTCCGGCCACTCCGGCCTCGACGAGACACTGCCGCCACGAATACACCCGGACACCTCTCCACCCACCGCACAGGAACGCATCCATGATCGGTGACGCCCTGCGGCCGGGCCGCACCGGGCCACCCACCTGCGGATTCCCCGCCGTCCGGGCGCGCCTCGGCGCGACCCCCGACCGGACGGGGCGGGGCGCTGCGGCGCCACTCAGTCCGGCTCGTCGTCCTTGGTCGGCGGGTGCGGGTACACGGCGGACGACGGACCCATCAGGTCGTCGTCGCCGCCGTACTGGGCCGCGGCCTGCCGGCGCGCGGCGGACTCACGGTGGTGGGGAGGCGAGGCATCGAGGGCGGACCACTCCGGGTCCGTCACGTCGGCCGGCCGGTGCTGTGCGGGATTGCTGCTCATCGGACTCTCCGCCCCTGCTGGTCCCGATGCTCCCGATGCTACGCCGCGCCCGGGGCCGGGGCCCGGACGCCGAACACACCGGGGCCCCGGACGCCGTACACGCCGAGGTCGGCGGCCGTCACGCGCAGTCCGGGTGCCCCCAGCTCTCGCCGACCCGGGTGATCCGCTCGCCCTTGCCGTACCCGCGCCCGCACGGGCAGGTGCCGGGGAAGCGGGCGGCGAGGGTCCGCCGGGCCCCGCCGGACGACGCGGCCGCACCGGAGGCACCGGTAACACCGGAAGCGGCACCGGAAGCACCGGAGGCGGCACCGGAGGCCGGGCGGGAGGCGCGGGGGCGGCGGGCCGG
>NZ_JBEYFP010001138.1:0-1613 GCF_040634455.1 Kitasatospora sp. NPDC007106 | reverse complement strand
CTCAATAATTTATTTTTTTTGTGTTCTTTTTTGTCAACAGGTTTGTTATGGGTATCGCGGCGGCCCGCCCGCCCCACCCCGGGGGGACGGCGCGCCGATCGGCGCGGCTTCCCGGGGCCACCGGTGGCCGCACCACCTGCCGGAGCCCGGGCTCAGAGACAGGTCCAGCAGTAGAGCGACTCGCCGTCCGCCCGGGCACGCCGGGCCAGCCCGACCAGCAGCTCGACCACCGGTTGCAGGTCCTCCCCGGCGGCACCGTGCAGCTCCTCCGCCCGCGCCCAGCGCGCGGCGACCGCCGGCACGTCCCCGTCCGCCACCCCGGCGAGGGTGTCGCGGGCGGCATCGCCGAGTTCGGCCACCCAGGGGCCGGTCCCCCAGGGATCGTCGTCGTCCACCACCGTGCCCGCGGCGGGCGCCGGACCGGGCGGCCAGACGGGTGCCTCCCCCACGAGGTCCACCTCCCAGGGCACCTCCCGGACGGCAGCGACGAGCTGCCCGAGGACGACATGGGGATCCAGCCCCTTCGACCGGACGCCGTCGAAGGCCGGCTGCCGGCCGGACAGCGGGGACCGGCCCTCCGTCCGCTCCAGCACCCGCCGGACGGCATCCGCGTCCGGCGCACGGAAGTAGTCGGTCAGTACGCCCATCGCTGCCCTCTCCGCCAGGTGATCCCGCCGGAATCAGATCAGGCACCACCGACAGACGCCCCGTCACCGCCGCACCCGGTGCGATGTTCGGTGTCGGCCGGTGGACACGGCGGCGAGGATGACGGGGTCGTGCACGGCCGCGCAGGGTGCCCGGCCGTCGGAGGGAGTGACGTCATGGCGGAGATCACCCGGATCATGGAGCCGGCCGGGGTCGCGCCGAGCGGCCGGTACAGCCATGTGGTGAGCGGGCGGGGGCGGTTCGTCTCGGTGGCCGGGCAGGTGGCGCTGGACGAGAAGGGCGAGCTGGTCGGCGCGGGCGATCCGCTCACCCAGGTGCGGCAGGTCTTCACCAACCTGGAGCGCTGCCTCGCCGCCGTCGGCGCTGGCTGGCGGGACGTGGTCAAGCTGACGTTCTTCCTCGCCGACATCGCCGACCTGCCGGCGGTCCGCACGGTCTGGGACGAGGTGCTCGACCCGGAGCACGCGCCCGCCAGTTCCGCGGTGCAGGTCGCGGCGCTCGCCCGGCCCGACTTCCTGGTCGAGATCGAGGCCTTCGCGGTCGTGCCGGAGGAGCGGGCCGCGCCGTGACCGCCGCCGCTCGACCGGTCCCGCAGGGCGTCCGGAAGGGCGTTGCGGGTGTGCGGAGATCGACAGGGAACCGCACCGGACGAGCGGACAGGTAGGAATGTGGAACTGTCACTGCGGTCCCGGCTGCGCGCCGGGCACCAGAGCGCCTTCGGGGAGATATTCGATGACCATGCCGACGCCCTGTACGGCTACGCCCTGCGGACGCTCGGGGACTGGGCCGCCGCCGAGGACGTCGTCTCGCTGACCTTCCTGGAGGCGTGGCGGCTGCGCGGCAAGCTGCTGGAGGACGGCGGCAGCGTGCGGCCGTGGCTGTTCGGCATCGCCGCCAACGTGCTGCGCAACACCGCCCGGGCCGCCCGCCGGCACCGGGCGGCGATG